>VFZK01000070.1 GCA_016871215.1 Acidimicrobiia bacterium
CAAAGTCGTGAGCCTTCCCTGACGGTCGGGCTTACTGAATAGCCGCATCGACAAAATCAGTAGCCCGCGCGTTAGCAAGGGCTCGACCTCGACTCAAGGACTTACGAGACTTTGACGGGGCCCTGGTGCGTGCAGCTCACCACCAGGAACCTGCGGCCCGGGAAGATGCGTTGGCTTCGGGCATGCAAGGCAGAATGGATCCAGATTTCTCGCTTCGCGGCACATCACACACAACAAGTTGAAAGGCATGCGGACTGACGCAGGCCAGGATTAAGGTGGAGGAGGAACATGAATTCGAGAATAACCAATCGAGAAGGTCAAATTAAAGTAGTCAGGCTTCTGGCCGTTGTCCTGTTTTTGGCCGCCTTTTCGGCAGCCCCGGTGGCGGCTCAGGTAAGCACTGCGACACTCACAGGGCTCGTGCGAGACCCCAGCGGCGCAGTCATGCCGAATGTCAAGGTAACCGTCACCAACGTCGAAACCAACATCAGCCGAGAAGTTCAGACGAACGAGACGGGCACCTACCGGATTGCAGCGCTCAATCCTGGAAACTACACTGTTGAGGCGGAGCTGGCAGGCTTCAAGAAGGCTGTTCTGCCAGGCATCGTCTTGCAGGTGAATCAGCAGGGCCGCATTGATATTACCCTTGAGGTCGGAGAAGTTACCGAGACGATCACGGTAGAAGGAGCGGCGCCGATCATCGATACCGAGAGCCCGATGATCGGCGGTGTGGTCGATGAAACGAAGGTCATTGGGCTTCCACTCAACGGGCGCAACTTCATGGAATTGACCACCCTGACCGGCGGCATCAATGAGGGAGGTAACTACACCTCAAAGAACTTCCTCAACAAGGGATTTGCACCTGCTGCAGCCGGAGCGCCAGCCACCGAGAACAATTACCAACTCGATGGAGCCGACAACAAGGAAGAGTTCTTTCACTCCTACAACGTAGCCCCTTCGGTGGACGCGGTGCAGGAATTTCGCATCCAGATTGGCCAGTACTCGGCGGAGTTCGGCGCCGGTGGGGGCGCCGTGATCAACGTGGTCACCAAGTCAGGCACCAACGAGTTCCACGGAGCGGCCTGGGAGTTCATCCGCAACGACGTTTTCGATGCGCGAAATTTCTTCCTTCCGGCAACCACGAAGAAAGCTCCGCTGCGCCGGAATCAGTTCGGCGTGGCGGGTGGAGGCCCCATCTTTAAGGACCGGACGTTCGTTTTCGGTAACTACGATGGCACGCGCATTCGGCAGGGCGTGTTTCGTAGCGCCGTCGTTCCGACTGCAGCCGAGCGAGCAGGAGACTTTTCGGGCTTCAGTCGAGTCATTCGCGACCCTCAAACCGGCCGGCCTTTTCCGGGGAACATCATCCCGGCAAACCGAATCGACAAGATATCGGCCGGCTTGGTGAAGTACTATCCTTTGCCGAACAACCCATCGAACCCTCGGCAGAACTTCATCGCTAACGCGTCGCTAGTCGATGACTTGGATTCTTTCCTGGTCCGTTTCGATCATCGAGTCTCCGACAAGCACAACTTCATGGCGCGATACGCGGTTCAGGATATTTTTCGCTCCTCTCCGTCTCCGCAGGGCTATCCTCTGGTTGGAGGCCAACTCACTCCACAGCGGTTTCAGAACCTGGTGGGAGGTCTGACCAGCACCCTCAGCCCGAATGTTCTGAACGAGTTCCGAATGTCCTACGGCCGCACGGTTCACCGCCTCAGGGGTCAAAACACAGGAAACCCCATCGCGGCTGACTTGGGTATCCCTTATGCCCTCAGGGACAACTTTAATTCCGGCATGACCAACATCAGCCTGAACGGCACAACGTTTAGCGGACTTGGAGAGGGTACCCCGTGGTATCTCACGGTGAATTCTTTCCAATGGTACGATGGAGTCACCTGGACTCGTGGAAAGCATAACATCAAGTTCGGCGGCGACTTCCGCCGCAACGTAGCTCCAGTCAATTTCGCAACCCGGCTCAACAATAGCTACATCTTCAACGGCCAGTTCAGCGGCGACGCATTTGCCGATTTCCTGCTCGGACTCCAAGCGGAGAGCTGGTTAGCTCTGAAGGCCAACGACCCTGCCAAATTTACACGTCACCAGCTGGCCTACTACGTCCTTGACGACTGGAAGGTCAGCCCGAAACTGACGTTGAACGTTGGCCTGCGCTATGAGTACGCCCAAGTGCCGGTGGAAGCGAGCGGCTTTACCCCCACGTTCAATCCGAGGCTGGGCAATGGCGTGGGCGGGCTGATGTATCCGAAGCAGAACACAACTGCCAAGGCCTTTTTCGAGCAGGTGCGGCCCGATCTGCCCTTCGGATTCCTGGATCGGCGGAGCATGTTCACCTCCGACAAGAACAACTATGCGCCGCGCTTCGGCTTTGCCTATCGTCCGTTTAGCACCGACCGCACGGTGGTTCGAGGCGGCTACGGGATTTTCTTTTCGAACTCCCAGCTCATGAATCTCGTCCAGAACTCCACAACGGCGCCTCCGGGACAGTTGTGGCCAACTATCGTTTCAGACACGCGAACGCCCACGGTCAACTGGGGAGGCGTGATCGGCGTCGAGCCCATCAATGCGCTCAGATCCTTGGCTTTGGGCATGCTCACAGGGTTCGAGAACAACTGGAAGGATGGACTCACGCAGCAATGGAGTCTGAGTATTGGGCAAGAGCTAAGTCACAACTTTGTCGTCGAGGCCCAATACCTGGGGTCCAAATCGGATAACCTTGAGACTCTGATCGACTACAACACGGCTCCTCCAGCCCCAGGTGCGCTGGTCTCGCGCGTGCCGTTTCCCAAGTGGGGCCGGCTTTCTGGCTTTAGTAGCGGAGCGGCAGCCAACTACAACGCCGTGCTCCTTTCTGCCGAGCGGCGTTTCGCCAACGATTTATCCTTCAAGGGAGCCTACACCTTCGGCAAGGCTCTGGGTTTCAAGAACGGGCGCATCTCCGGCGGGAACGTCAGTTTTCCGCAAGATCCCAATAACCTGGGCCTGGAAAACGGGCACTCTTCGGACGATATTTCCAACCGGTTCACGTTCAACTATATTTGGCAATTGCCATTCGGCACCGGCAAGCGCTTTGGTAACGCTTGGGGTGGAGCTGCCAACAAGATCATTGGAGGATGGAGCTTTTCTGGGATCGTGACTTTTCGAGACGGCTTCTATCTGACCCCTGGCATTCCCAGAAACAACTGCAACCACTCGGTGAACAACTCCTGCCGAGCTGATGTGGTTTCTGGTTTCTTTTTGGGAGGCAATGGCGTGAATTCGCCGCGGTGGGATCGCTCTAAATTCGATTGGCCGACGCGCACTGGCGCTGCGCCGCGATATGGCAACGCGGGCGTCAATATTCTGAAAGGCAATGGGATCAACAATTGGGATTTGGCTGTTCTTAAGGACACTCAAATAACCGAGCGCTTTCGCGCGCAGTTCCGAGCGGAATTCTTTAACGCCTGGAACCACGCCAGCTTCGCGAATCCGATTGCCGATCCCACTAACCCCAACTTCGGACGCACATTCTCCACGATCCTGGACCCGCGCGATATCCAGTTTGGGTTGAAGTTCTACTGGTAGCTGGGTCGAAGGCTGTTGTCTAATATGCCCAGGGCTTCGGCCCTGGGCTTTTTTTTGGCAGGTGTACAGTGAAGTCTGCCGTCGAGAAGCCAACCTTTCGATCTGGACAACAAGAACGAGCCGGGTAGGATATCAAAGTCTGCTGGTCAGGTTTCGATACGCCTCGGACAATTCCAGAAATTCCCTGGGTTCCCGCTTTCACGGGAACGACGACGGGTCTCAATCGGCGGCAGCTCAAAGAATATTGGCGGTGCCTGCATGGCCCGTTTTTTAGTCACCGTGACCTGTTTTGCTGTGGCTTCCGTCATTCCCGCGGAAAGCCTGCCCCCGCGAAAGCGCGGGGTGGGAATCCAGCCATTACGACTCTTGGAATTCATCGGCACCAAGCAAACGATTCACTCTGCGCATCCCGTTGAAGACCGTTAGGCTAACCATTTCCCTCCTCGCTTGTTTCTCGGTGCCTGCGGCTGCCGCGACGACTCTACAGGAGCTCTACGATCGCGGCGCGCGCTATTTTGAACAAGGAAAGCTCCCCTTAGCCCAGCAGGAGTTCTCGAAGATTTTGCGCCTCAATGCCAATCAGCCGCTGGCCTGCCATTACTTGGGAATGATTGAGGTGAGGCAGGGCAACTTTCCGGAAGCCGTGCGATTTTTCGAACGAGCCTCGAGGCTAGATCCTCAAAATCCGCAGATCCTCTCGGACCTGGTCGCTGCTTATCTGGCTGCCGGGCACGCCGACAGGGCGCTGCAGAGAATCGACAGGCTTTCTCGCTCAAGTCAGAACGACCCGGAACTGGCCATGCAGATGGGACTGCTGTTCGCCCAGCATGCTCTTTATCCGCAAGCGATTCTATTCTTCGAACAGGCTGGCCGGCAGAAGCCCGGCTCGGCGGAAGCCAGCTACAACCTGGCGCTGGCGTACTTTCGCAACCAGAACTACTCGGGGGCTGTGAGAGTGCTGGAATCGTCACGCGATCGATTCGCAGGCCATGGCAGTTTTTTCAGCCTGCTGGGGTCTGCCTACGTCAAGCTGGACGACAGTCAACGCGCGCTGAAGAACCTCCGCCAAGCCGTTGTGCTGGAGCCAGCAAATCTGGATGCGGTCTACGATCTGGGAATTGGCCTGGCTAAGAACAACGAGCTTGAGGAGGCTCAACAGCTGTTCGAGTCAAAACGGTCGCAATTCCCCAAGGCATCCAAAATGTGGTTCGGCCTGGGCACCATTGCGTATCTCAGGGGAAACAGCGCAGAAGCCGAGAGGGCATTTCAAGAATCGCTGCGCCTGGAGCCGAACGCGGCAGATTTCTACGCCGCCTTGGGTGATCTGTATTCCGGAAACGGCGATTCTCAGAGAGCCGGCGCTGCCTATACCAAAGCCACTCAGCTTGAGCCCAGGCAGGCGGCCTATCACTACAAAGCGGGTGTGAACTTTCTCAAACTTCAGCAGCAGCCATCGGCCGTTGAGGCATTCCTAAAGGCTCTTGCCTGCGATCCGCAGAACGCAGACGCCTATTACAACCTAGGAAAAATCTATGCATCGGACGGCAAAGTCACGAAAGCCGCCGCCCGCTTCGAGAAGGCGGTGCGGCTCGATCGCCGGCACATGGAGGCGCACTATCAGTTAGGACTTGTCTACCGAAAGCTCGGTGACAAAACGAAAGCAGCCGAAGCCATGAAGCAATTTGCGGCACTCAAGGCCGAAAGGGATCGAGAGCTGAAGCACGAAGAAGCCACCAAACCGTAAGCCCTGTGCCGTTCCCAATTCAAGAACGCCTGGCTGGTGTTTCGCGAATCCGTTTTGGACTGCGGCAGTCCTCTGCTGCATTCGGGCAGCAAGGCCCGCTCTGCAACAGCAGTTCCTTGAAGTGTCACCATGAATGGTAACGCTCAGCAATGAGCCTCTTCATACATCACCAAACTCCTCACTCGTTCCGGGTGGCCAAACCGCTGGCACTGGCTTTGACACGGGCGCTCAGCCTGCTTGCCGTCGTTCCTCTACTGTATTCGCAGGGAAAGTCGATCGCTGGGCAGCTCGAAGGTCACTACAACAAAGGATTGCAGTTCTTTCAGGCAGGCAATCTGGAGAAGGCCGAAACAGAGTTTCAGCACATCGTGACGCTGGCGCCCCAGGTTCCCGAGCCCTACTATTTTCTGGCCAAGATTGCGGCAAGCAGAAACGCGTTGAGCCAGGCCGAAACTCTACTGAAGAAAGCGCTGAGGCTGAAACCAGATTTCGTTGAAGCCCATCACACTTTGGGTGTGCTCTGCATGCAGCAGAAGAAGGTTGAACTCGCCCGAGATTCTTTTCTGCGTGCGATTCAGTTAAAACCGAACTACGCTCTTGGGCACGTGAACCTGGGCAACGCCTACCTTGAGCTGCGACAATTCGAGCTCGCCTCGCAGCAATATCGAAAGGCACTCGACATCCAGCCGCTAGATGAGACCGTCGCCTTTTTGGCGAACTTTCACCTGGGCTCTCTCCATCACGGCCGCAGCGAATTCCAGGAAGCTCGGCCGTACTTCGAAAGAGCCCATTCACTCAACCGGCGTCATGCCGATGTGCTGTTTTCCCTCACCGAGGTCTATCTCAAGCTCGGGCGCCGTGCCGATGCCCTGGAAGTCGCTGCTCGCATCAGAGACGTGTCGAGCGGCGACTCTAAGGCCGCACTTCGATTGGGGCTGTTACTGGCCGAAAACGGACAATTCGCGGAAGCGGCCAGTGAACTCGAGCAGGCGCGTCGGAAACTTCCTGGTTCCTACGACATGCTTTATGGCCTGGCCGCGGCGTATCATCATCTGAATCGAAAACCGGAAGCCTTGGAGGCATTGCGCCAAGCCTTGGAACTGCAACCTCGCGAAGCAGGCGCATACTACCTCCTGGGGCAAATCCAGGCCGAGTTGAAAGATCATGCGCGAGCCATCGAGGCACTACGCCAGTGTGTCACCGTGGATCCGGCACGCCACGATGCCTGGGAGGCATTGAGCAAGGAGCTTTTCCAGCACGGAGCCTTCGCTGAAGCCATCACCCTATTCGAGGGGTACGTGCAGAAATTTCCAGAGCAGCCATTGCCTCACCTTCTCCTGGGCGAAGCACGCATGCACAACCAAGACTTGCCTGGCGCTCTGTCGGAGTTTCAGCGGGCGGCAGAGATAGCTCCCAGTCTGTCTCGCGCCCACTTTTCGGTGGGCTTCGTTTACAAAGAATTGGGGCAGCTCGACAAAGCCAGGGTCGCTTTGCAAATGGCACTGAAATGCGATTCCAGTAACGCGCTGGCTCATTACCAGCTTGGCAGCCTTCTGAGCTATGATGCGCCGCCCGATCAGGCTCTAGAACTCCTTCGGCGCGCGACCCAGCTGGCACCAGACCATGCCGAGTCCCACGTCGAACTCGGGAAGATCTTTCTGCGGCAGCAGCGCTATCAGCAGGCGCTCGATGAATTATTGAAAGCGGTTCGTCTAAGACCCGACCTGCCGGAGCCGTATTACGTCCTCAGCCGGGTTTACCTAGGTCTCGGCCACCAGCAGAAGGCTGCCGAAGCCCACCAGCAGTTTAGGTTGCTGGAGGAAAGGAACCGAACAGCCAAGAAAGCGCAGCGGACGATCGCTCCACGCTAGGGCGTGCAAGCCTTCCGTCATTGCCGCGAAAGCGGGAATGTGCCAACGGGATGTGTGAGCGAGAATCGCGTTCGCGTCGGGTTTCGCCTTTCGACCCCCACGACAAGAACGGGGCGGCTCGGATATGAACAGGCCTTGCCCGGTACGTTCTGATATACCATGGGATCGATTCCAAAAACTCCCTGGGTTCCCGCTTTCGCGGGAACAACGGCAAGTCTGCATCGGCGGTAACGAAAAAGCGGGCAGTGATTGGGAAACCGTTTCCTTATCACGGCGACCTGTTTTGAGGTAGTCTCCGTCATTCCCGCGGAAAGCGGGAATCCAGTCCCACCCAACGGAATGTCTGAGCTGTAGAGCGAGAAATTGTGTTCTCACGCGAACGACGGCAGAAGAACACTTTGGAAGTGACTAGACCCGAAGCCAAACATGGCAGAAGAGAGGACTGAATTGATACCGCGAGCAGATTCCAGTTGCGCACCACTCGCAAGACGCGCTGAGGGAATAGGCAGTTCAAAGAGCCTAGCCAAGGCTTGGCCCATGTTTCTGGTTTTGGCTTGTTGCTTGTCTCGCTTCGGCTTTGGCGCCGAGATGGAGCACATCACGGTTTATCGGGATGACACGCTGTACCACATCATCCCTTGGCTCTTGCAGCTCAAGAACGGAGACCTGATTCTCACTGCCCGCGAACCTCATGCTCGCACCAAGGAGCAACGCGGCCACGTCGATCCCACAGCGCGTGGCATCGTGCTGCGATCGCGTGATGGAGGCCGCACCTGGGGGGACAAGGTCGTTGCCGACGATGAAACCTACCGGTTCTCCCAAACAGAAGATGTCCCCGTCACACAGCTCTCTGACGGCAGCCTGCTGCTGAACCTGTATTCCTGGGCCATCAGCCCGTTCCCGGTGGGGTTTCCGCTAGATGGAGGCCGTCCGTACGCCTACACGTTCGAGGGTGAATGGACTTTGCGTTCGACTGATCTGGGAAGAACCTGGAGTTCCCGACAGCCGGTGAGAATCCCTGGTCTGCCGAAGCTTGCAGCGCGCTGCCCTGTCTTGGAATTGCCTGACCACACGCTGTTGATGGCGGTTTATGGCAATGATCCTATAAGAACAGCCCGTATCGATCCTGGGTGATTCGTTCTACCGACATGGGCAGAACCTGGGGCAGTCCGGCTCTGCTGGCAGAAGATGCCGAGAAGAAGCTGGACTTCGGCGAACCCTGCCTTCTGCGGACCCGCAACGGACGGCTGATCGCGATGCTGCGCACGGAAGGCTATCTCTACCAGAGCGATTCTGCCGATGACGGGCGCACCTGGACCCCGGCAGTCAAGACAGCCATGTGGGGATTCCCAGCACATTTGCTGGAATTGAAAGATGGACGCATCTTGTGCACCTACGGGTACCGGCGCCCGCCTTACGGATTGCGGGCATGCATCAGCGCGGATGGAGGCAAGAGCTGGAATATTCAGAACGAGATCATTCTCCGGGATGATGGAGGAACCCGGGACCTGGGTTATCCCAGTTCCGTTCAGTTCCCAGACGGGCGTGTGCTCACAACCTACTGGTTTAACCAGGAAAAGCCCGGCGACCCAAAGTCAGAGACACGGTTCATCGCCGGGACCTTTTACCGACCCTGATGCGCGACGAAAGCCACGGCTGAAGCAAACGCTGGTCGTCAAGGCTTCCGCGATCTGGGAAAACCCATCCGTACACCCTCTTCAGCCAAGCAGGTGATCCACGGAGCGCGCTCGATCATTTTTCGGGATTCCCGACTCGCGTCAGACTGGGTCCAAGTGCCAGTGGTCTGGCGAGTTTCAGGGACGGATTTCACGAAGCACCGCAGACGACGAGGCCTTGGCCGCTTTCGGAGTCGGAAGTCGCATCCAGCCGCGCCGTCGCCACATCACATCTCTTTTTCATAGGAGTACCCAACACCGCAGGCATGCGCGGTGTGAAGTAAGAAAGAAACTGGCCATCTCGTCTCGTGTTCCTTGGACTGTTGCTGCTGGCTACGAAACCCGCTTCACGACTCGTAGCGCAGATCCTGCGTTTTCTGCGGGTCTGCGGCAGTAAAGCTAGCGGTTCGCAATCGCCAAGATTCACCACCCCGCCATCGACGCGGGAGCTGCAGTGACGCTCCTTGCAACCGCGCTGCGCTGAACTTCAGCTGGTGCCAGCACGCTTCCTTTCAAGCCGCAGACCTGCGAACTGCGCAGGATCTGCGCTACGAAAGCCGCTTCATGACCCGTAAAACGAGGGGCTCTTTCACGCCCTTTCTGCCCCAGAGAACGATTGACATAGCACCTACCCGGATCTATTCTTGCCCAAACTTGCGAACACATCGTGAGGAAACGGAGTGTTGTATCCGTGTGCCTGCTGCCTCTCTCTCTTGTTTTGAAAACACGTTTGGTTCTTCTCGTAACACTGGTCGCTACCTTGACCGCGTGGACTACTGTCTTCGCGCCACCTGCCAACCCTCAATCTGCGAGAGCAACCCTTTCCTCTGAGCAGGCTGGAACCAAGCTGTACACTGAGCACGTTCGTGAGGTTCTCGATCAACATTGCCGGGCTTGCCATAACAGCAGCACTAAACAGGGCGGGCTCGATCTGACCACGCGGCAAGGGCTCGTGCAAGGTGGCACTCGCGGCCCAGCCGTGGTTCCAGGGAATGCTGGAGAGAGCCTGCTGTACAAGCTGATTACGCATCGGCAGGAGCCCTACATGCCGTTGCAGGGCCAGAGAATTCCGAGCGAGACGGCAAGTCTAATCGAGTTGTGGATCGACCTGGGCGCGCCTTTTGAAGCGGCTCCCACAATGGGCGAAGCCACGCACGCCGCCCACGCCGGAATGCGCTCCGAGCCGACCTCCCAGGCTTTTTTCGAAAAGGTGCGTCCTGTGCTCGAGACGCGTTGTCTGAACTGCCATGGAGGCAAACTCAGACAGGCCGGCCTGGACATTTCCACGCGAGAGAAGCTGCTGCGCGGCAGCGACACGCACAAAGACGTTGTCGTTCCTGGCCGTTCTGGCGACAGCCTGTTGATGAAAAAGATCAAACACCTGCACGAGCCGGGCATGCCCTACCGCAGCCAGAATCTGCCGGAGGAGGCAATAGCGAACATGGCAGCTTGGATTGATGCCAACGCTCCTTACTCCGGCGCGCTGCGAGCTTCAGGCGAGCAAGGCACTTCCCCCCAGGGCAGCAGTCATTGGGCGTACAAACCTCCAAGACGACCTCCACTGCCAAAGATCCGCAGGCAGGTCTGGGAACGAAATCCGATCGATGCTTTCATCGCCGAACAGCACGAGAGAAGGAATCTCGAGCCCGTGCCCGAAGCGGACAAGCGCACGCTGATAAGACGCGTCTATCTCGACTTGATCGGATTTCCGCCAGCCCCAAACGAGATCGATGCGTTCCTGAAAGACAACTCCAGCACGGAATACGAAACGGTGGTTGACCGGTTGCTCTCCAGTCCCGCCTACGGCGAGCGTTGGGGCAGGCACTGGATGGATGTTTGGCGCTATAGCGACTGGTATGGCCTGCGCAGCTCGGATTTGGTTCAGAGCAGCCAGCGGCACCTGTGGCATTGGCGCGATTGGATCGTGGAGTCTTTGAATGAAGACAAGGGCTACGATCGGATGATCCTCGAAATGCTCGCGGGTGACGAGATTGCCCCCACTGACCCTAAAACGCTAAGAGCCACCGGGTACCTCGCGAGAAACTGGTTCAAATGGAACCGCCACGCCTGGCTCAATGAGGCTGTCGAACACACGGCGGCGGGCTTTCTCTCAACGACTCTCAAGTGCGCCCGCTGCCACGATCACAAGTTCGACCCCATTGCACAGGAAGAGTACTATCGCTTCCGCGCATTCTTCGAACCCTACGACGTCCGCATCGATCCCATGCCGGGGCAGGCGAACCTGGTCGAAGCCGGATTGCCGCGGGTGTTCGACTCCGAACCGCGAGGCATTACGGAAGCCGGTCCGGCGATTTACGCAGAGACCTACCGGCTGATTGGGGGAGATGAAAAGAACCCGGACAAGGAAAGGCCTCTCTCGCCTGCGGTTCCAGAGGCGCTCGGCAAGCTCGGAGAACCGATCCAGCCTGTTCAGCTGCCGCCTGAATCCTACTATCCTTTCCTTCAGGTCCACGTACAAAGAGATATGCTCGAGCAAGCCCGCCGCGAGATCGAAAAGGCCCAGGTTGAGCTGGCCGAGGCCAAGAAGGCCCTGGCTCTAGCCGAGCAGCGGGCGGCCGTGCCCCAACAGCATGAAGAATCCCTGAAAGCAGCGCACGCCGCCTTCGAGAAGGAACTGAAACCCATCTTTGACAAGCACTGCCTGGTTTGCCACGGCGACTACTACGGGCGGAATGAGTTTCGCGTCCTCAGCGTGGCGTCGCTGTTGGAGGGCGGTACGGACGACGGCCCGGCGGTGATCCCAGGAAACAGCGCCCGGAGCCCATTGATCCTGCGGCTGCGCGGAGAAAGACAGCCGCGCATGCCCGGCGAAGCGGCACCCTTGCCAAAAGAGGTGATCGAGCGGATCGCCCAGTGGATCGACCACTTGCCGCCTGCCGACGCCCAGCTGGCGGTGCGCAAGGCACAGGAAGCTCTTGCGCTCGCTGAGAGAAAGCTGCCTTGGAATAGAGCTCACATGGCCGCTCTCGAAGCGCGAATCGCGGCGGACCAAGCCCAATTTCGCGGCGCTTCCGACGCCGAGATGGAAGCGCTTGGCAAGTCAGCCAGAGCTGCCGAGCGGTCCGCTGAGCTGCTCAAGGCCGAGATGAGTGTTCTAGACGCGCAGCAGAAACTGGCTGATGCCCTGCGCGCGCCGCCTCCCAATCAGGAAGGGTTTGCGCAGGTGCGCGAGAAGCGAGTGACGACTGCAACCGCCCAGCTGAAGGCTGCTCAGGAGGCGTTAGCCAGAGGGAAGGACCGCCACACGCCGGTCGGAAAGCACTACCCAAAGACAAGCACGGGGCGTCGCACGGCCCTGGCTCGTTGGATTGTTCGCAAAGACAATCCACTCACGGCCCGGGTGGCCGTGAATCACCTTTGGATGCGTCATTTCGGCGAGCCGTTGGTAGCCTCGGTCGACGATTTCGGCGTTAGAACGGCCCCTCCCTCGCACCCGGAGCTGCTCGACTGGCTTGCCGTGGAATTCATGGAGAACCATTGGAGCATGAAGCATCTCCATCGCCTGATCGTGACAAGCCGTGTGTATCGGTTAGGCTCGAACGCCAGTCGTCCCAATCACTCCAATGTCTCTGTAGACCCGAAAAACCAGTTTCTCTGGCGTATGAATCAGCGCCGGATGGAAGCTGAAACCATCCGCGACAGCGTGTTGTTTGCCGCAGGAGAGCTGGATCGGACCCTGGGCGGCCCGGAGTTAGACCACTACACAGGCCAGACTTCTCGCAGGCGCAGCCTGTACTTCACGCATACGCCGAACGAGAACATGCAGTTTCTGAAGTTGTTCGATCTTGCCGATCCGACAGGTTGCTACCGGCGTTTTGAAAGCATCCAGCCACAACAGGCCTTGGCCTTGTCGAACAGCGAGCTTAGCTTCACCCAGTCGCGCCTGTTGGCACGCAAGATTTCCGAGACTGTCGGCGGTGATTCGCGTGCTTTTGTGGCAGCTGCTTTCGAAAGAGTTCTCGCTAGAGCACCGGGAGCAGACGAGGAAGCTGAAAGTCTAAGGTTCCTTCGACAGCAGGCGCAGCTTCTGACGAATGCCACCAAGCTCACTCCGTTCCAGTCGGGCGAGCCCAGCGAAGTGCCGGCGGCTACAGAGCCTGCTCTGCGCGCTCGCGAAGGCTTAGTCCACGTGCTGCTCAACCGGAATGAGTTTGTGACGATTCGATAGCAGACCCGCCGGAGTGCGCGAGGGAGCGATGAACAAGGTTGGAATTAATCGCCAAGGACAAACGTCGATGAAAGAAGACTGTCCGTCGAAGGCCGACTGTTGTGGCGGCGTGCACCGCCGAAGCTTTCTCGCAGATCTCGGCATGGGTGTTACGGGAATGGCTCTGGGCGCGATGCTCCACCGCGATGGGATTTCCAAGGCAGACGCCGGCAAGGTGTGGACTCCGCCCGACGGCAGGCCCCACTTCGCGCCAAAGGCGAAGAGCGTCATTTGGTTGTTCATGCAAGGCGGCGCCAGCCACATGGAGTCTTTCGATCCCAAACCGGCTCTCAACAAGTACGGCGGATTGACCATCGCCGAGACGCCTTACTCGCATGTTCTGAATTCGAAACACAGCAAGAACACGGTGCTGTTTACCGGGAAGGAACGCTCGCTTCTAACCAAGCTCCTCCCGATGCAGGTGGACTTTCATCAGCGGGGCCAGAGTGGCATCGAAGTCACCAACTGGTGGCCCTATGTCGGCGAGTGTATTGACGACATCGCAGTCATTCGCTCCATGTGGACCACCGACAACAATCATGCCGCTCAAACACAGTTTCATACGGGGCGGCACATCTTTCAAGGCTACTGCCCATCGATTGGCTCGTGGGTGCACTACGGGCTTGGCTCCTTGAACGACAACCTTCCGCAGTTCATCGTGCTTGGCGGCAGAATCCTTCCCCACGATGGCGGACCGGCAGGCTACTCGGCCGACTACCTGGGCCCACAACACAATGGGATTGTCATCGACGTCGACCCGGCGAACCCACTGCCCTTCTCTGTTCCGGTCGCCGGCGTGTACAAAGAAGAACAAGAGGCCAAGTTCAAGTTGTTGCGACGGCTCAACGAACTTGAGGCGGTTCAGTACCCCGAGGATCCCGCGATGCTGGCCCGAGTGAAATCCTACGAGTTGGCATTTCGCATGCAAACCTCAGTCCCTGAGCTGTTCAAGTTTGCCGAAGAATCCCCCCAAACCAAGCAGCTTTACGGCCTCGACAACAAGGTGACGCGGCCCTTCGGCGAGATTTGCTTGACCGCCCGGCGCCTGGTCGAGCGCGGCGTGCGCTTTGTTGAAGTGATTCACGGCTATTCGACCGACACACTGGGGTGGGACGCTCACTTCCATCTCAAGAAGCTCCATGGACGCACTTGTTCGGAGGTCGATAAACCCATCGCAGGTCTGCTCAGAGATTTGAGACAACGCGGATTGCTGGACGAAACGTTGGTCGTTTGGGGGACTGAATTTGGCCGCACGCCTGGAGTTCAAGGCAACACCGATGGGCGTGACCACCACCCGTCGGCCTTCAGTTGCTGGATGGCCGGTGGAGGCATCAAAGGTGGTGTTGTTCACGGAGCCACCGACGAACTTGGCTACCACGCCGTCGATAACCGCCACTACGTCACAGACCTTCACGCCACGGTTTTGCATCAGCTGGGGCTTGATCCCCGCAAGCTCGATGTCCCCGGCCAGAAACGGATCGAGCTCGACTACGGCCAGCCTATCAGAGAAATCCTTATCTAGCCCCGGAGCTGGGAAAAGAAATCAAAATCGATCCACGAATCAGAGAGCGAGGCTTCTGCCGAACTGCTCACGATACGTTCAGAGTACTGCCTGCCGACCCAACGACTCCCTCTCCGAATTTCTTACCGACATCCGCCGCCCCCTAGCAGGTGAGTTCCCTCCGATATCTGCCATCTGCGTGCACCAGACGCGCTCGGCTCAAGATTTCTGTTCCCGGCCTCACCAAGCTTCAACTCGTTCTCAGTGCAAGCCCGCGAAGAAGAAACAGCGAGTTAGTGCAGATCCCCCAAAATGGGGCAAATGCCCCACAAATGACCCTCATTCAGTGGCGGTCTGATGAGCGGTACCGACTCTCGGAGCGGAGTTCAGCGCGATTGGAAAACCCGGCGCCTGAATGAGAACACGGAGGCCAACCCTTACATCGCCCTGCCTGCACACGCTACCAGCGTGACACTTTGGTTTCTCGCATGCTTTGGCTTTTGTGCCCAAAGTGATGCGTCTATTCTGCTATGTCCTCGCTTCTCGCAAGCCCGCCCGGCAGCGCCTATCATCAGGAGCTGATCTCCTGCCAAGTTGCCTGCCCGGTGCACACCGATGCGCGCGGCTACGTGCGTGCCATTGCTGAAGGCCGGTTCGAAGAGGCCTATCTGATTGCACGGGGTCCAAACCCGTTTGCGTCGATCTGCGGCAGGATCTGTGGAGCCCCTTGCGAGCTCGCATGCCGGCGGGGAAAAGTTCCCAGGGTTGACGACGACGGCCGGTTTGTGGCGGTCGACAAACCGATCTCCATTCGGGCCCTGAAGCGCTTCGTGTGCGAAAGACACGGTCCGGAAGCACGCGACACCAGCGAACTGATTCGCTCCGTTCAATCCTATGTGCCCAAGATCGCGAGCTGCGCCGAAGAAATGGCTCACTTGCTGCGCGACAGCTTGGGCAGCAGAATCGACCGTGGGTCCGGTGAAGCGGTCGCGATCATCGGCGCAGGTCCAGCTGGCTTGTCTGCCGCTCACGACTTGGCTCTGTTGGGATTCCGGCCTGTGGTGTTCGAGGTCGAGCCCGTGCCCGCAGGCATGTTGGCCGTGGGGGTTCCAGCCTATCGCCTGCCACGCACGATCATCGAGCGCGAAGTGGATGTGATCCGGGCATTGGGTGTCGAGATTCGCTGCGGCGTGCTGGTTGGCCGTGACATCTCGTTTCAGACGCTCCGGCAAGAGTTCAAGGCGGTGCTGTTGGCTGTCGGCGCCAAGTCCTCCCGCAGCCTCGGCCTGCCAGGAGAACGGGGCCCTCGGGTCTATGGCGGGGTCGATCTACTGCGTGCGGTCGCTCTCGGCTCCACACTCGACATCGGCAAAGACGTTTTGGTCATCGGAGGCGGCAATGTCGCTTACGACGTCGCTCGCACTGTGGTTCGTCAGATCGCCTTCGATGCAGCACGCACGGCGGCCCGGCTGCCAGAAACCAGCCGCGTCCGGCTCGTGTCGCTGGAAAGTCTGGAAGAAATGCCGGCCGACACAACCGAGATCCTGGAAGGAGACGAAGAGGGCGTCGAGCGGCTGAACGGCTGGGGTCCGGTCGAGATTCAACGAAATTCCGATGGCCGGGTCACTGGAGTGCTGTTTCGCAGGTGCCTGCGCGTGTACGACGACAACCGGCGTTTTGCGCCCGCTTACGACGATGCAGACCGTAAGTTCGCCGAGTGCGACACCGTGTTGCTGTCGGTAGGGCAAGCGCCAGCGCTGTCGTTTCTCGACGAAGGCGGCACGGACATCGAGCAGATCCGTCCGGGCTGGCCCAGGGTGGATGCACAAACGCTGGCCACCTCAGCCCCGGGCGTTTTTGTAGCCGGCGATCTGGCGCACGGAACGCGACTGCTGATTGACGCCGTAGCATCCGGCAAAGCAGCCGCGCGCTCGATCTATGAGTACCTCACCGGGCGGAAGCTTCACCAGGACGCGGTGACAGCTCACTTGGTTCAAGAGCTGTACCGTCGCGAGCAAGGCTATGAGTCCATCCGCCGGGTGGCCGTGCCTATAGCGCATCCGGACGAACGGTTGCGCCACCCCGAAGCGCTGGTCGAAACCGGCTATAACCAGGAGCAGGCCGTCCGCGAGGCTTCCCGCTGTCTGGACTGCGGCGTCACGCCTGTCTTCGATGGCAGTCGTTGCGTGTTATGCGGCGGGTGCGCCGATGTGTGCCCCACGTTGTGTCTCAAGCTCGTTTCCTTAGAGGGTGTTTAAAAACCCTCTGAATGCTGCGCCAGGCGGCGGAGCATCAGGTGAATCATGGCGATCTTGATGAAAGTCTCACTGGTTTCGGGCAAATACTCGTAGTCCTTGCTGAGTCGGCGATAACGGCCTAGCCAGGCAAAGGTCCGTTCCACGATCCAGCGGTGCGGCAGAACCGGGAATCCCTTCTGCGCATCGGAGCGC
>VFZK01000071.1 GCA_016871215.1 Acidimicrobiia bacterium
AAATCAATCTCCAGGGCCTGCTGTCCGATCTTGCGCTCCAGTTCAGCCACACGCCCTTCTTCCCACCGCCGCTGACCTGACCCTGAAAACGCGTTCCCCGGACCTTGCCGAAACTCCTGCCGCCAGCGATCCAGCATATTCGGATTTATCTCAAATGCCCGCGCCACCTCTCCAACCAACGATCCTCGCTCCAATCTCTGCAACGCCGCCAGCTTGAACTCTCTGCTAAACTGCCTCCGAGACAAACTCATGATGCATTCCTCCATTCGCTGAATTCTGCATCTTAACCGTTTGTCTCACTTTTGGGGGCAAGTCCACAGCAAATCGTCGTCGGCGGGCAGAGAGACCCGGACACTCTCATTGAACCTCAGCTTGAGCAGGGTGCAATAGTGAGTCGCGAACTCGATCTCATCCTTCAGCAAGACCAACTCCCGGCTTTTGTTGAGCAGAAAGTAGCGGTAAACATCCGCCAGAGCGCCGTTGTACTGCAGCGCCCTCTCGCGGTCGTGCTCGATCAAGAACGAAAGCGCATTCAGAGACGCGCACGAGCGCGAGAACCGATTCCCTCGCGCCCCGAGACCCAGCGGTTTCGCCAGAAGGTAGGGCTACTGAATAGCCGCGTGGACCAAATCGGTAGGCAGCGCGTTAGCAAGGGCTCGACCTCGACTCAAGGACTTACGAGACTCTGACGGGGCCCTGAGCGGCGCCCTAATTCGGATAGACACTCCAGCCGGCAACCTTGGTTTGAATCTTGAAGAGGCTCTTGCCGGCGGTCACATGGAGCGTTTTCTTGCCGGGTCCGCCGAAAGCAAGGTTGGTGACCAAGTCCTCTGGCACTGGAATGTGACCCAACAGCCGGCCTGCGGGAGACACGACATAAACGCCAGCGGGGTATTCGGTTGTCTCGCCCTCGCGCCGGGGGCGATTAATCCCGCCGGCAATCCAGAGGTTTCCTTCGGTGTCGACGCGCATTCCATCGCCGCCACGGCCGGGCGCGAAGTCGTAGACCAGGCGCTGATTCGAAACGCCACCATCTACAGCCAGATCGAAGGCCCATATCTTGCGATTGCCACCTGGATTCGGATTGCTATCGACCAGATAGAAGGTTCGCTCATCAGGACTGATCGCCAAACCATTGGGCCGCTGGATGTCGGGCTGCTTCAGAATGCGCACCACGGCTCCATCCGGATTGATGCGGTAGACTCCTTCGATCTCCATTTCCATCGAAGACCGGTCGCCGTAGCAAGGATCGGTGAAGTAGATCCTGCCGTGACGATCCACCACAACATCGTTCGGGCTGTTATAGCGAGCGCCTTCAAACCGCTCTGTGAGTACAGTGACCTTCCCGGTCTTCAGATCGGTGCGGACAACGCGGCGCCTGCCGCCCGGTCCCATCTCAGCTCCCTCGCAGCTGAGCAGCCGCCCCAGCGGGTCGAAGGTGTTTCCATTCGTGCGCCCGCTGTCGCCTCGAAACACAGACTGTGTGCCGTCTACAGCGAGCTTCATGATGCGACTGTTCCAGATATCGCTGAAATAGACGCTGCCATCAGCGTCGACGGCAGGTCCTTCTGTGAAGGCAATGACCGTCGCTGTCGTAACGCCTGAACTCTGAGGTAGGAACTCTTCTGGCCAAGCCAAGGTCCCAGAGGTGGTTTTTCCGGTCATGACGATTCCTTTCGCATGTCGTTGTTGGTGTTCGCAATCCCCATTCTGCTGCCGATTCCAGGGTCGTAGGCACGCCTTCATTGCCGCGGGAAAGGAGATTAAGCAACTTCCCTGTGGCGGCAATAACCACACCGGTCTGGCTGCCCGCCTGTACAGGTATGCGACCGAGGTGATCGGGCGGGCCAAGACGACCTCGCTCCTGCGAAGCAGAGCGCTCAGGTTGTGGCGTGAACCTTCATCAGCTTCGGTGGATCTTCTGCCACCGATTCCAACACCTTGGCGACCAGGACGGTGGCGTCATCCAAGGCCTCGGCGGAGCCCTGGTGGTCACGAACAGCGGATTCTGCCTGGGCAATCAGACGGTCCAGACTCGACTCGCGCTCGCTGGCTAGCAAACCTTCGAGCCGGTTCGTGCCGAATTCCTCGCCCGTTCCACCTTGCGTTTCCACGAGTCCATCGGTGTAGAGAAAAATAGAGTCGCCATGGCCCAGTGGGATGCACCTTTCCAGATAGCCACCACCGGGCAGCAGGCCCAGCGGACGGCCCGTGGAGTCCAGCCTCCAGAGCTGGCCATTCGAACGCAGGGCATACTGAGTGTTGTGCCCAGCATTGACATAGCGCAAAGTCTTTTCTTCGCCGTTCAGTATTCCAACAAACAGAGTCAGAAACAGCTCCGGCGGCGTGCTGGCGGCAATCTCCTCATCCAATTGTTCGGCCAGCTCAGACAGGCTCCCCGCCAGAGGCAGCCGAGCGCGCAGCGTTGCCTGCAAACTTGCCATCAACAAGGCCGCTGGAAGCCCTTTGCCCGAGACATCGCCGATCAGCAAGGCCAGATTGCCACCTGGCAGCTCGAAGTAGTTGAAGAAATCGCCGCCCACCTCGCGGGCCGGAATCGAAATACCCTGGACCTGAGCGAAATCGCACGACAGTGGTTGGCGAGGCAGCAGCTCTTCCTGGATGCGCCGGCACATTTCGAGTTCCTTGCGGAGTCGCTCTTGCTCCACCAACCGTCCTTGCCCGTCCTTGAGTTGCTGAGCCATGCGATTGAACGTGGCAGCCAGCTGTCCCAGTTCGTCTCGCGATCGCACGGGAACCTGCACATCCAGATTCCCTTGCGCCAGCGCCTCAGCACTTTGTGTCAGGAGCATGAGGTTCCGCGTCAAGCGGCCCGACAGCGGCAGGATACCAAGCAGGGCCAGTCCCATGATCGCCAAACCGTAGCCGAAATTGCGTACCGCGGTGTCTCGAAGTTCTTGCATCGACTGCTTAATGGGCCGGGCGATGCCGAAGCTCAGCCCAGACTCCGGATCTTTGTGCGCGACCACGATCCAGTCATTCATATCCGAACTCTTGCCGGCAAACGCACTGCGGCCGTTTGCCGCGTCGGCCAGAGGCAATCCTTGCAACAGTTGCGCCTCGGCTGGGTCGGCCGTATGCACTTTGCCCTCGGTATCCACAGCGAACGGGATCTCGTTCTGTTGCCGCCGCGTTCGCCGCAGCAAACGTTCGAGAACCTTTTCGGGACTGACTTGCGCGCGGAAGGTTCCAATGACTTCTCCCTGGCGGCGAACCTCCGAACCGAATTCCCGCCCCAGCAGGAGCTTCATCTGCTTGCGTTTTTCTTCCAGTGCGGCTCGTTCCGAGTCCGTAAGTTTGCCCCAGAACTCCATCGCCTTTTTGACTGCCTCCGCCTTCTGGTGAACCATCTCCGCTGCGAAGCGAGCCTTGGCTTCAGCTTGGACAGTGCCGTCTTTGCCTGCGGCGCCAGGCGTGTGCCCCTTCGGGGGAGGAGGAAAAGAATCGATGCGGAGGAGCGGACCCGGCGGAGGTGGCGGCAGCTCCAGTTGGTTTCCGCCGAGAAGTGGCGGGGAGCCGCCAGGTTCGAAAAGCCGGGACAAGAAGATCACCATGCGCGATTCTGGCGGTGGAACCGCCCTGGGGGCATCGGGAGGTTCTCCCCTGAGTCCGATGTTGGGATCTGCTGGCGAGGGAGGAGGGTGCCGCACGAACTCAAGCGAGTCAAAAAGAATATCCTCCTCGCCGATGCGCTTCATCAACTCCGCAAAGAGCGGATCTTTCCGCAAGTCCCGGTCTCTCTCCAGAAAACTCTGCAATGGAAGCTGGCTCAGACGGCTGAGCTGTGTGTTCAGATCGTTTCGAACGCTCGCCAGCCTTCGATCCATTTCGCCTGCCATCAGTTCGCCTTCCGCCTCATAAGCTCGGCGCGCAGATCGCTGGGAGTTAACGTACGAATAGATGATGACTCCCGAAAGCGGAACGATTGAAAGAAGCAGAAAGGCCAAGATGAGTTTCAAACGCAGTTTCATGACGATCAATCGTCGCAGACTCGAAGAAGACGGTTCAGCGGCGAGCTTGCCGGCTGCTGCAAGCGCGCTCCAGGCTCCACGGCACTCTCGACTGGTCGCGCACCCAGCGGCGAATCATTTGCCAACCTGCGCCTGGTCTGCGGGAAGCGTAACGAGCGCGAGAGCCGTTGGAGCCGGATCAACGACTGCGTGACCCCTCCTTCCGGCTAGCGATGCAGTTGGCCGCATCCGAAGGCGGGGTCAGACGTCGCAGATGCGAAACGCCTGCGCCAGGGAAGTCATCGGATCACGCTTGGGAATGAATTCCTGGGCGAGGTAGCCACGGAAGCCGCGTTCGACGATGGCTTTGCAGATCGTGCTGTAGTTCAGCTCCTGCGTTTCGTCAATCTCGTTGCGGCCGGGTACGCCGCCAGTGTGAAAATGTGCGATGTAATCGAAGTTGTCTCGAATGGTGCGGATCACATCGCCTTCCATGATCTGCATATGGTAAATGTCGTAGAGCAGCTTGAATCGAGGGGAACCCACCTTCTGAACCAGCCGTACACCCCATGCCGTGCGATCGCACATGTAATCTTTGTGATCCACCTTGCTATTGAGCAGTTCCATGCAAACGTTGATGCCCTTTTTCTCTGCCAGGCCGACGATGCGTCTCAGACCGATTGCGCAGTTCTCCAGGCCCTCTTCGTCGGACATGCCGTTGCGATTGCCAGAAAAGCAGATGACGTTTGGGATTCCGGCGTCGGCGGCCAGTGCGACGAGTTTGGACAGGTTTTCTGCCCGGCTATCGTGGTTTTCTTTCCGGTTGAAGCCAATGTGGATCTGGTCAGCGCCCAATCCCATGGCGCAGGTGAGACCGTATTTCTTGACTACCGGCCATTCGTCAGGCGTTAGAAGCTCGACCGATTTGATGCCGATGCGGGCTGACTCTCGCGCCAGTTCGTCCAAGGACAAGTTCTTGTAGCACCATCGGCATACGGACTGGTTCAAGTTCGCTTTCGGTGACTCGGATCTGGAAGCTTGCAGATCGCGCGAAAGGGGTAGTGTCGCCGTCAGGCAGGTGGCTGCAGCTTTCACTGCCGATCGGCGGCTGAGTGGAGATCGTTGCCCCATAGGACCTCTCAAGACAAAAGCGAGTTCCAGCTGAACGTTACTGGGTGGCTGTGGCAGTACATTGAAGGAAAATATAGCACCGTCGGCAGAATGGGAAAACAGTTTCAACAAGGCACGTTTAAGGTTCACGGGGTAGCTGGCAGTTTTGCTTGAAGCTTGTTCCGGCCGATGTTTCCCCTGATCCGTTTGCGATCACGCGAAACAAGCCGCTATTCTAGTTCCAGTCCCAACGAGATTGTGCCTGCGGCCAGTCCGCGAGCAGCCAGCCTGGCGCACAACGGCTGCAGCAAGCGTGCTAGTACGAATGCTAGCGGTTCCAAGAGCTCGATAGGAAATTCGAGCTCCAGCGATTCTTCAAACTGCAACTCCGGTTCCATGGGAATCAACGTCCGTTGACTGGCGCCCCGAGCCAGGGTTTGCAGGCGCTTGCCCTCCTGCCCAATACGCTCAATGAGCCCGATCTCAGGCAAATCCGCCAGCGCCTGAAGTGTGTGGATTCCCCAACTGCCGAAGGTTTCCTGCAGCTCGGAAGAGAGGCCCAGAATACCCATGGGAAGTGGCCCAAAGTATCTCTGCTCCAGGCCGGGCGGAACCACCGTAATGCCAGGAAAGCCATGTGCCGCCAGGATTGCGGCATCTGGATTGGCGGCAATGCCAACATGCAGCTCGAACCCCAATGTGCTTCCCAACTGCTGCAGCGCTTGTCCAATGCATTCTGCCTGGCCATGCAGGCGCTCTAAACCAGCGATGTCCAGAATCGCATCACCCTGGCTGGCATCGGTATTTTCCACGCGCGGCGAAAAGGCGAGGGCACAGTCCAACAGAGCTTGCGATGCCGCAGCTTCCTGGGCTCGGTTACGCTGGAAAAGTTTGGCGCCAAACAGTTCGGCTTGAGGTTTGGTCATGCTAGGATACATGCCTTGCTGGCGTGCCCGCCGGTTCAACGCGACGACTTTCTCTAACGGTGGCGACCCGTCGAGAATGGCGATGGGCGGTTGTTGTTGGCGGAGTGAGGCATCGAGCCGCGTAACGGCCTGAACTGGAAAATCGGGAATATGAAGGCAGGCGAACATCAGAATAGTGTGGTTAGGGTCAAAATCGATGTTTCAGCAACAGCCAAACTTGAAGTCATTGGAAAAAAGCAATTGTTATTGGCTGGTCATTTCTTGTTTTCTATTGCCGTGTTGAACCGGATTCTTTCAAACAGAAAATAGCCAATAAGCCTTTGAGCTTTGCTTCCGCTCTCAGCGCATCAGCTCCCAGACCAGTGCATGCTTGTTTGCCAGCGTGCCAACGTCGCAGTCTTTGAGTAACGAGGCCACAATGTTTGGTGGCGCATCACTTCCACTTCCAGGTCCAAACCTCCCAGGGTTGTGATCGCACCCGTCGATCCGGTTGATTCGGCAGCCTGGCTCCAGCGTTCCCGGCAGCGCTGGCAACGCAATACCAAAGCAGCACAGGCCTGCGCACAAGGTTCGCGCGTGAGCAGCAGAAAAACCGTTGGGGTGTTATCGACCGCGCGCCGAAAACGAAACCAGGTCGCCAGAGGAATCCGGCGGGCGTTGAGCGGTAACACATCGCCAAGATCCATAAGCACGGCGCCGAAACCCCCATTGTGCAAAATCAAATCGGTCACCTTCAGGGCTTGTTCCAGCCGCGCCCAGGGATTCTGTCCCTTGTTCGAAGGGCGTCGAGTCAGGGGTGTCTGTTCTGAAAATCGTCCTCGTCGTCGTGCCCGGCTTGTACCTCCCAAAAAAGCCGAGGACGAGAACGACGACGAGGACGGGTACGAAGCGTTTTGATCGAATGTGGGGCTGCCGAGCGGCAGCGGTGTTAATCCCCTCTTGGGAGGGGTGGCTGCCGCCGCCGGGGTGGGTTCGTCGCCGCTTCTACAATCCATTAAACCAGAGATTGCCTGGTCCAGGCCGCGAACTTCGTCACGCGGGTGCCGCCCGCAGGTCAAGGTTTGTGGGCGGGGAAACTCTTTTGGCCGAGAGTCCGTTTGTGGCTGGCCCACACCGATCGAAGCGACATCACTTTCCAGGTCGCCGCACCGCACCCAAAGCACACGGTTCAGATCGGCCCCGGCAGCGGCCAGCGATTCCGGATCGAATGAGTCCGAAGCGTCGACAATCGTGCAGACCTGCTGCTGGCGAGTGACTTCTGCCAAAAACGACAGGGCCAGCGTCGTACGGCCAGAAGAAGCGGGCCCGTAGATTTCAGTGAGCGCTCCGTGTGGAAACCCCTGGATGAGTGTATCGATTGGCGAAATTCCAGTCGCCGTCACTTCGACAACTTCCGATTTTTTGGCAACAAAGGCGTCTGGAATTTTTGCCGCAACGAGGGATTGAAGATGGTTTTTGATAGGATGCATAATAGTTATTCGCTTTTTGTTCGCCTATCTATCTTCTGCCTTGTATCGAGGTGCTGTCAAGGTGAATTCTGGAGGAGGTCAGATCCCGACAAAGTCTTGTAAGTCCTTTGAGCCCTAGGGAAGCCCTTGCTAGTGCGTCGGCTACTGATTCTGTCATCACTGAGCCGCTCAATGGCCCGACCGTGAGCAGGGCTCCCCACTTTGACGCATCCCGCGGAGGAGGTGAATTCCTCATGGTCCAGAAAGGCGAACTCGACACTATTCTCTTTGAAACCGTACTTTGACAGTCGTTCGCGCCGCCAAGTATCATCCGCCCTGTTGCAAGAATCGTCGAAGCGCTCGACTCCGGCAGCAGAACGGAATATCAGCTCGCTCAACCGTCCACGATGTAGGGCGTCCGGTTCTAGTGCCACCGCTACCGCAGCAGCGCGCCATCGCGGACTACCTCGACCGCGAGAAGAGGGTTTGGTGCTGTGGGTCAAGGATGAAGTGCCTGGATCCTTCTTCCATGATTCCAACGCAGATGACGTGAGTTCGGCCTTCGCCGAGATCATGCTCTGGGTTCAACGCAGCGCTCAGTACCTTGACCGCGCGAAAGCGAAGTTCGCAACCGAGGCGGACGGTTGGCTGGTCGCCTACTCCATGGTGCACCGGACGGTGATGGTGACGAACGAACAGCCGCGGCCGGACTTGCGGAACCGAGTGCTGCTGCCCGATGTCTGCGACCAGTTCAAGGTGCCCTACAAAGACACTTTCGTCATGCTGAGGGAACTCGCTGTCCGGTTCGACCTGGTGAGGGCAAGGTGATGACGAGCAGGCATTCCGAAGGCGCCTTCGAGACCGTCATTGAGGGTCACTTGCTGGGACAGGGTTACGTGGCCGTGGCTAAGGAGTCCTTTGATCGGGAGTGGGCGGTCTTCCCGGAAGTAGCGCTCGCGTTCATTCCCTACCAGGATTCGGACCTCGAAAGGTTGTATGTATTTCTGCGATATCTGTCCTCGAAGTTGCCGCGGCGTCACAGCGGACTGGCCTATCAGTTCGATGATGAAGTGCGGCTCGAATACTACCGTCTTTAAAAGATCAGCGAAGGATCGATCAACCTCAACGATGGATACGCTCGACCTCTGGATGGCCCAACAGAAGTGGGGACCGGCGTGGTGCACGAAGAGTCTGTGGCTCTGTCGCGGCTTATCGACATCGTTAACGAGCGATTTGGGACGGATTTCAACCAGGCGGACCAGTTGTTCTTTGATCAGATCGTGGAGGCAGCCCTCACCGATGAGTCTTTGAAGCAGGCAGCCGCCGTGAACCCTGGCGACAAGTTTGAGCTAGTGTTCAAGAACCTGCTGGAAACTCTCTTCGTCGAGCGGATGGATCAGAACGAAGAAATCTTTGTTCGCTTTATGAACGATCGGGTTTTCCAGAAGATTGTGACCTCCTGGCTGGCGTCAGAGGCGTATCAGAAGTTGCGAGGCAGGCTTCAAGGGATGTCATCCCCGGCGAGCTGATCTTCTCGTAAGGACTCCCGTGTGCGTTCTCATCGACCAGCGTGCGTGGTGTCATGGTCGAGGCCGGTCGTGATTTGACGGTCCGAGAACGATAGGAGCAATCAGGATGGCCATGCATTGGCTAGGGGATCCGTTGGCGGATTCAGCCGATGCCGTCTGGCTTGCTTTGGAATTCAATTACACTTGACGGACGAACGAAAATGATGAGGAGTTGGATCCTGACGTTGGCTGCCAGTTGTCAAGAGGATCTTGAACCATGAGCGCCTACCTGCAATGTATCGAAGGGAATTGCCAAAAGAAAATCGCGGCCAACGCGAAGGTCCACGTTTGTCCGGATTGCAGCGGTTTGCTGGACGTCATGTATGACTTCGAGATCGACGACCCCGGCAAGCTCAAGCAGACTTTCCAGCAACGGCGGCTTTCTGATGACCTGCTGGACCTGAGCGGTGTTTGGCGATATCGCGAATTGCTGCCGTTCTGCTCGGATCCGGCCAAGGTCGTGACGATGCAGGAGGGCAACACACCCATTTATGAAGCGCCCTATTGCGCGGAGTATGCCGGCCTGAAGCGGCTGCACCTGAAGCATCAGGGGCTGAATCCGACCGGTTCTTTCAAAGACAATGGCATGACTGCGGGAGTAACCCAGGCCCGCCTGATGCATTCTCGGATCGTCGCCTGCGCCAGCACAGGGAATACTTCCGCATCCATGGCGGCCTATGCGGCTCGGGCAGGGATGAAAGCTGTGATCTTTATTCCCGACCAGCAGATCGCTTTCGGGAAGCTTTCTCAAAGCCTGGACTACGGCGCCTTGACGTTGCAGTTGGAGGGCGACTTCGATGAGGCTATGAAGATGGTGAAGGAAATCACTGAGGAAACGGAGGTCTATCTACTGAACTCTATCAACCCATTCCGGCTGGAGGGACAGAAAACCATCATCATTGAAATGCTGGCTCAACGGGGTTGGAAGATCCCGGATCGTGTCGTGGTGCCAGGCGGCAATCTCGGCAACAGTTCGTCCTTCGGCAAAGCGATCAAGGAACTGCACGACCTGGGGTTCATCGACAAGATGCCGATGGTGACGATCATTCAAGCTCAACGCGCCAATCCGCTCTACAGGACGCTCACCGACCATTCGGCACGCCTCATTCGTGTCGAGGCGCATACGCTGGCGACGGCCATCAAGATTGGCAATCCGGTCTCATGGAAGAAGGCCATGCGCGCCATGGAGTGGACCAGCGGCTGGTGCGACGTGGTGAGTGAGCAGGAAATAGCGGACGCCAAAGCGATGATTGGCCGGGACGGGGTTGGCTGTGAGCCGGCGTCGGCTACCACCGTCGCGGGAATCAAGAAGCTGATTCAGACCAAGGAAATCGACAAAGATGAAGACGTAATCGCCGTGCTGACGGGAAACCTGTTGAAGGACCCTGACTACACCGTGAATTATCACCAGAACAATCTGTACGAGAAGGCCACGTATAAGAACGAGCTGATCGAGCGGAAAGACAAGATCCAGTCGACTTACGCCAATGCGCCTGTCAAGGTAAAAGCTAGCAAGGCAGAGATTCTGAAAGTCCTCGGCCTGTGATTTGCCTTCGCTTTCTTTGTCTCCGCCGCTGCGGCACAGCTGCGCGTAACCTTTCTCCCACCTGCTCTGCCAAGTTTTTCGCTTAAGGATCACCGAGCCATCTGCTATATTGGGTAAAAGCCCGCGACAGCCGTTCTCTTCTGGACGGTGCCCAGGGAGTGCCTTTTAGAGCGGCCAGTTCGAGCTTCAATATCTACAGAGGAGGATCGTTTTTTGTTAAAGATCAGATTGACGTTGATGGGGTCCAAAAAGAAGCCGAAATACCGCATCGTTGTCATTGAAAAATCACGAGCGCGGGACGGAAGGTATGTCGATGTCTTGGGGCAGTACGATCCGAAGAAGAATCCTGCCGGGCTCAATCTCAACAAGGAGAAATACGCCTATTGGGTATCCAAAGGAGCGCAGCCGAGCAATACGGTAAGAAGCTTCTTAGCCAAAGTGTCATAGCTTGGGCGGACCTGCTCTCATTCCTGTGAAACAGACTCATCGGCTGGACGACACTTAAGGAGGCTGCCATGAAAGAGCTGATCGAGCAAATCGCTAAAGCGCTAGTGGACAATCCAGACCAGGTATCGGTGAATCCCGTTGAAGGCGAGCAGACCACGGTCCTGGAACTCCGAGTTGCTCCCAACGACCTTGGAAAGGTCATTGGTAAACAAGGCCGCACAGCTCGTTCAATTCGCACCATCCTGGGCGCAGCAGGAATGAAGCTTCGCAAAAGATTCACGCTGGAGATCCTGGAGTAACCCGGTTTGCAGCAACCACCCCGTTTTTCTGTGGCCCGCATCGTCAAAACTCAGGGAAAGTGTGGCGAGGTGGCAGCAGACATCCTGACCGACTTTCCCGAAAGGTTTCGGCACCTCGATGCCGTTGTCTTGCAGATGCCGGGCCAGCCTGCCCTCGAACTGGTTTTGGAGAATCACTGGTTTCACAAACGACGCGTGATTCTCAAGTTCACGGGAATCGACGCCATCACCCCTGCCCAGCGCCTCGTTGGCTATGAAGTGACCATCGACCACTCGCAGCTGGTAGAGCCACCGCCCGGCTCCTACTACCAGCATGACCTGGTTGGCTGCTCCATTGAGGATCGGCGCGGCCTGTTGCGGGGCCACGTGGTGGAAGTTCTCGGCGCTCCCGGGAATTTCCTCCTGAAAGTCAGCTGCGAGCGTGGAGAGGTCCTGGTTCCGTTTGTCGAGAGCTACTTCCCCAGAATCGACGTTCAAAGCAAGGTTCTGGTTTGTGACCTGCCTGAAGGATTGGAAGATCTTTAAGAGCGCGTCCAAAAAAGCGATTGCCCTGGAGCGGCTGTAGGCCACACGTGGTGTGTGGTTCATCATTCCGGCTGAAAAAGGGAATCCCGGGTGGCTTCAAGCTCGCTGCGCTTTCCCGAAGTGCCCAAGGTTCCTGGGTGGGCTCCTTTCTTGACCTGCATCTGCCGGGTCCTAAGACGCGCGTGCTCTTCGAGTCTCGCCTGTTCCGGTTCTTCCCTGCCATCAAATCATGGATTTCGACGTCATCACCATTTTCCCCGATTTTTTCGCCGGGCCTTTTGCTCACGGCATCGTTTCTCAAGCGCAGAAGCGGGGGCTGATCAATGTCCGCATTCATGACCTGAGGGAGTTTACGACAGACCGCCACAAAACCGTCGACGATCGCCCATTCGGCGGCGGGGCAGGGATGGTGCTTAAACCCGAGCCGCTGTTTCGTGCGATCCGAGCCATCCAAGGCAGAAACGAGAAGTCTTCGCGGAAAGTCATCTTGTTCACACCTCAGGGTCGGCGCTTCGACCAGAGCATGGCGTTCGAGTTCTCGAAGCTGGAGCAGGCCATTCTGATTTGTGGCAGATATGAGGGGGTGGATGAACGGGTCACTGAACACCTGGTGGACGCGGAGTTGTCGATTGGCGACTATGTGCTGAGCGGAGGGGAACTGCCTGCCTGTGTCTTCATTGACGCTGTCACAAGGTTGTTGCCGGGTGTGCTCAACAATAGCTCCAGCACCGTGAACGAATCCTTCTCCAGGTTAGAAACCTCCCAAATGCCGGATGCCAACTATGTTCTGGACTGCCCTCACTACACACGTCCAGAGAGTTTCGAAGGGATGCGGGTCCCAGAAGTCTTGCTATGCGGCGACCATGGCCGGGTCGAGCGCTGGCGAAGGAAGAAAGCGCTAGAAAAAACTTTGAAAAACCGGCCTGACCTATTAGAATACGCAGCCTTGTCTGACGAGGATAAGCAGTTACTGGAATAGCATTTAGCGTTCCGGTTCCGCATGCCAGGGGGAGTGATGAACGCATTGACCGCAGTCGAGAAGAGCGAGTTAAAGACGGATATCCCTAGTTTCGGGGTGGGAGACACCGTAAGGGTGCACGTGAAAATCAAGGAAGGCGACAAGGAGCGAATCCAGGTTTTCGAGGGGGTGGTGATTGCCCGTCACAACGGTGACCTAAGGTCCTCGTTCACCGTTCGCAAGATCTCCTTCGGCCAGGGTGTTGAGAGGATCTTTCCCTTGCATTCGCCAGTGATCGACAAGATCGAAGTCGCCAGAAGGGGGAAGGTCCGGCGGGCCAAACTCTACTATTTGCGTAACTTGAAGGGCAAAGCGGCCAAAATCAAGGAAGTCAAGACCACCTAGAAATCTCCTCTCAGCGGACGATGCAGTTTGCTCTCCGGTTTCGAAGTTAGCCTGTCGGTTCTCCGAGTCTGGATTTCTGCCCGCAATTTCCTCGAACCTGAATGGAGTCGTCGCGCTCCCAGTTAGCCTCTTCTCGTCGCGAAAGCTTCGCCTGCGATCAGACCTTTGAGCAGTGGGCTGTGCTGCTTGGGCATCGGCGCATCGCCGGGATCGATGAAGTTGGCCGCGGAGCCCTTTTCGGTCCGGTCTGCGCTGCGGCTGTGACTTTGAACCTGGAGAAAGTGCCTGCCGGCATTGACGACTCGAAGAAACTAAGTCCTAAGCAAAGAGAAGTTTTGGCCGAAAAAATAAGGGACACCGCGCTGGATTTCTCCATTGCGTTTGTTGAGGCCAGGATTATTGACGACATCAATATCCTGCAGGCTACTTTTGAGGCGATGCGGCGGGCCGTGCAGGGTCTGCGGAGAACGCCTGATTTTCTCCTGTGCGACTCTGTGATCCTTCCGGGTTGCGCCATTCCCCAACGGTCGATTGTCAAAGGAGACGCACGATCCGTGTCGATTGCTGCGGCCTCGATTATCGCCAAAGTCGAGCGAGACCGTTTGCTTTCGAGCCTTGATGCGAAATATCCTGGCTACGACCTAGCCAATAACATGGGATACGGTACTGAAAAACATCTGAAAGCCTTGTCAGTCTTGGGGCCTACAGACCTGCACCGGCGGACGTTTCGGGGTGTCAGCGTTGACAGCCCAATACCTGGGTGCTAGATTTCCTCATCGATTCCTGAGCGAGCTCAGAAGGGTTCGGAATGGCTTTAAACAAAGCCAAGGTTCTCAAATCGGCTGAAAAGTACGTCATCCAAGGCAAAATCAGCCATGCCATCGCCGAATACCAGAAGCTGATCAAAGAAGACCCCACGGATCTTCCCCTGGTCAATACCCTGGGCGACCTCTACGTTCGCATTGGCAACGTTTCGGAAGCCGTCAAGTGCTTCACGCGCCTCGCCGAGAGTTATGACAACGGCGGGTTCGTCGTGCGCGCCATTGCAATGTACAAGAAGGTCAGCAAGATCGACCCTGACCAAATCCAATCGGTTTCCCGCCTCGCCGACCTCTACCTCCGGCAGGGCCTGAATAGTGATGCCCGGGTCCACTATGTGCAGGTTGCCGACTACCTCATCAAGAAGGGGGAGTTGGAGAACGCTATCGCGGTCTATCAGCGAGTTGCGCAGATCGATCCAGACAACCCCGCGGTCGACGGAAGAATTGCCGAAGCCTTGCTGAAACTCGGCAAGAAGCCGGACGCGGGTAGTTCCTATCTGTCGGCCGCTCTCAAGTCGCGGCGCAAGGGAGCTTTAGACGAGGCCGCCAGCTACTTGAAAAAGGCCCTCGAGTTCGATGAGAACGACATTCAGACCCAGTTGACCTATGCAGAAGTTCTTAGCGACTCTGGCCAGCCCACGGAAGCGCTCGCTGCGCTGAACCGCATACCGCTCCACGACTTCAAGCCCGAAGTCCTCGAAACCAGCTTCACAATCTACCTCAAGGCTGGCAACGCCGGCGAGGCCGAAAGAGTCGCCAGTCAGTTGGTTGAGTTGGATGGCCAGTACTTCAAGCTTTTTCTGACCTTGGCGGATGGGGAATTGGCTCAGGGCGACCTGGACAAGGCCGCGCAGCAGGCGGGTAGAGTTGCCGAACTCTCTATCAAGCACGGCGAAGGCAAGCTGTTCGAGGCACGGCTGAAGGGCATTCTGCAAAAGAATCCCGAGCACGTTGCGTCGCTGATCGAATTGGTGAAACTCCACACGCTCGCGAATGAGCGCCACTATCTGGCCCCTTTGCTTGAGAAAGCTGGCGCCATTTTTGTACGTTCCGACCGATTGGCAGAGGCTGCCAACATCTACCACCAGCTGGTCAAACTCGAGCCCGACGACCTGGTTCATCGCGAGAATCTGAGGCAGGTGCGGGAGCGGCTGGGAGTACAGGGTGATGACACACCGCTACCCAGGTTCGTTCCTGATATCAGCACACTCGGGGATCGTTTCCTTTCCGAGCCAACGCTCCAGACGGTGGCCCCAGACGAGTCCTCAGATGACGACCGTGGAACTGGCCCGGACGACTCAGCCCAGAACACCGTTCAAGGATTCATCGTCGAGGGAGACCTGTTTGCCGGCTATGGTCTCTATCAGAAGGCGATCGATCAGTATCAACGCGTCGTCGATGCCATTCCTCACCACATCGAGGCCCATGAAAAGATTCGCGACATGTACGCCAAGAGCGGTGATCCCAAGAAAGCCGCCAGCGAGTGTTTGGTTCTCGCCAATATCTTTGCAGCTCGGGGCGACTCCGAAGCCGCTAACCGCAGCTTCGCGCTGGCTTATCAATACGATCCCAACTTGCGTGAGTCGCCAATCTCTGAGGCAGCCCCCGCGCCTGCTGCCGAGCCGGCGGAGCCCGCTGCGAAGGCAGGCGTTCCCAGTTCTCCGCTTGGTGCGGGTTCTGCCAAGAACCTTGGAGACCTTCTTCAGGAAGCGGATTTCTATCTGGATCTGGGGTTTCTTTCCGAAGCCAAGGCATCGCTCGATCAGTACCGCCAGACCGGACCGCTCAACGCCGAATTCCAGCAGCGTCTGGACCGATATGAGAGCTTGCTGAACCCGCAGGCCAGCCCGGCGGCCGGCGCATTAGAAACCCAGGCGGCTTCGCATACAAGCGCCGCTTCAGAAGCTTCGGAAAGTTCTGAAGAGATCGATATTTCGGGCTTCGAGAGCACCAGCTATGCTCCAGTCGAAGAGGCCGGAGACAGTCCTGCGCCAACCATGGCGGAAGGGTTCGAGAGCACATCCGTGGCGCAAACTGCCCAGGAGCCAGCGAAAGAGCCACACCCGGCGCCAGCCTCCGAGTCTTTCGACGAGATGATGATTGACCTCGACCAAGAGTTGGTCGAGTCGACGCTCGAGAAAACCGTTGCCCCGGCTCGGCCTGTCCCCGCGCCCCCGGTTGCCGTCGCTTCGCCGCCAGATCCCGCACCCAGCGCCCTGTCCGATGTCTTCGAAGAGTTCAAAGAGGGCATGGAAGATGAGGGCGACGGTGGGGACTATGAGACGTACTACAACCTGGGCATTGCTTTTAAGGAAATGGGACTGATGGAGGAGGCGATCGGAGAGTTTCAGAAGGCACTGAAGGCTGTGGGTTCCGATGTAGCGAGCGAAGAGTTCGTGAAGTGTTGTAATATGTTGGGACTTTGTTTCGTGGAGAAGGGCTTGCCGCAAGTGGCTATCACCCAGATTATGCGCCGAACGGGCTTATAGCGACTGAACCGGAACGGAGGGATTGAAAGGAAAGCGGGAGTGCCCTAGGATAGGCGGTTTGCAAAGACGACCTATCCAGACTTGATAGAGCGATCAAGGAAAGGAGCACTCCCGAATGGAGAAGATAGCAAAAGCGCCGAGGTCTGAAAAGGCCGTTGCGAGCGGAAAAGAAAGAACGCGGGGGAAAGCCAATAAAATCGGGGCGGCCACCCGGTACGACTTTGGAGGCGGGGTGCTGACCCCGTACGGCGGCCTGTTACCGCTGGCGGCGTTGTTGGAGAAGCTGGAGTTTGTGCAGCTGCTGTACGAGAAGCTAACGGTCAAGCGGCAGCCGGCGAGTCTGAGTAATGCCCAATTCGTGATGGGGACCGTGTTGATGTTTTACTTAGGTTTTGCGCGAATGCACCATGTGAGATACGTGCGGGACGATGAGATGGTGCAAGAGGTGTTGGGCAGCGCGG
>VFZK01000072.1 GCA_016871215.1 Acidimicrobiia bacterium
GAAGCTCTCGCTGCGATGGGGCTTGAGATTATGGCTCCGCCAGATGGTGCTGATCGTCGACTTGCTGACTCCCTGATGCGCGGCCATCAAGCGACAACTCCAGTGCGTCATCCCTTTCGGCTTGGCCTGCAGCGTCGCGTCCACGATCTGCTTGATCTTGTCCGGTCCATAACTGGGTTTGCGCCCTCGGCCCTCGGCAATCTCCCACAGACTTCCGATTCCTTCCTGAGCAAAGCGCGACCGCCACACGATCACCGTCTTGCGATTGACCTGGAGCGCTTGCGCGATGGCACTGTCGGGCTGACCCGCCGCGGCGGCCAAGACAATCCGGCTTCGCCTTACCACCTGTTGGGGTGTTCCGTGGGCCTTCAACCAGCGCTCGATTCCCCCTCGATCGGTGGCACTCAGCGTCAGTGGAGGCAAAACCATCGGCATGCCCAGACAATAAACTAATTTCCTGTTATTGCCCAGTTAGTTGTTGGACAATACACTAGCTTAGCTCGCGAGCGTGACGGCAGCCGGCGCGGTCTGAACTGCGCTTCCGGCTTTCGAGAGAATCAGGCTCCCTTCCTCGGGAACCCTGGTCTATCGTTTCTGAATGCAGTAGAGAAAATCGGCTGTGCGGATGAATAGCTGGTTGTCCACGGCCACCGGGCTCGCCAAGGTTGAGCTATCCAGCTTCGCAACGCCCAGGATCTCGAACGCCGGTCCCGCCTTGACAACTGTGGTGGTTCCTTCCTCGTTGACGCAGAAAATCTTGCCATCGGCCAGCAAAGGCGAAGCGCTGTAAGTGCCCAGCTGGATCCTTTGCGATTCGTATACCGGTTTGCCGGTCACCGCTTCCAGGCAGTTCAGCGCTCCGTTGTCTTTCAGAACGTAGATGTACTTTCCATCGGTCGTCGGGGTTGGCACGTCGGCTCCCAGATTGTTTGTCCAGATTTCACTCTTTCCGGTGATATTACCCGAACCTCCAGCGCGGAAACCAATGAACGGCCTGCCTCGCGTACTAGTCGTGAAGACGTTGGTACCGATGACGACCGAGGAAGCGATGGTGCGGTTCATCGGGTTGTTAGAGGGATTAAACCCACCAAGGCGCCATAGTTCCTTACCCGAATCGAGGTCATGTCCTGTCGCATAGTCGCCACCCGAGATGACAAGCTGCGACTTGCCTCCGACGCTTACCAGCTGCGGAGTCGCATAGTTATCGGGCGATTCGGTCACCGCATCCGTCGGACGCTCCACCTTCCAGATCGTTTTCCCGGTCGTCTTGTCGGCGGCAAACAGATAGGACGCATCGTCGGTGGTCATGCCGTGAAGCACCTGCACGTAGAGACGATTGCCGTGAAGCAGGGGTGTCGAGGCGTATCCATGGTTCAGGCCGAACCGGCCGTAGTCAGCCTGGATGTCTCGCTTCCAGACTTCCTTTCCCTCGACTGTGAGACAGGCCAGCTTGCCGTTGCCGGTCATGATCCAAACGAACTTCCCATCTGTAATGGGCGACGGAGACGCTGAGTTCTGTTTTCGGAATAACTGGTTTCCGCTATCGATCTGGCGCTGCCAGCGCAGGGAGCCGTCTTTGCGGTTCACAGCCATCAGAAAGATCTTGTCGTGGCCAGCGTTGCTCACCCCAGCGCGGCCTCCCCCTGCCAGGGGAACGAAACCCTCTTCGGCCGAAGTAACGAAGATGACGTCGTTCCAGACGATCGGGGTGGCCGCACTCCAGCTCGGCAGCTTGGTCCGCCAGAGGACGTTCTCTGTCGGACTCCAAGTGGCAGGCAAATTACGAGCGCTTCGCGTGCTGCCGTTCGACTCGGGCCCGCGCCATTGAGGCCAATTGGCTCCGAGAGAACCTGCCAACAGAGCCGGTAGCAAGCAACCAGACAGAAGGCTCAACTTGGTTCGACTTTGTGCCATAGGAGTACCTCGAAATTGAGAAGTGACGCGATGGTACCACGTGAGTTCGACGGCAACAACTCAGTTCCGCAAAACACCCGGCAGCCTTGAATTAATCGGAGTTCAGCGAAGAACGCGGATCTTCTCTAGTCCTAGATCGCCAGAACCCGCCAAGTCCACTTTCCCGGGCTGCTTTTTCTCAGATTCAAGGGCGCGCGAGATCGGAACGGCTCCAGACGGGGTTGCTGACCGCGCAGATGCGCCGCACACCTGCGGCGCTCGGCGTTCGTAGTGTCGCACGCCAGTGCGACCCCTGGAAATTGGACCCTTGAATGTGGAGTGAACGCATGCGTTCACCCTTCGGACGACGACCACAATCCTCGTCTAGCAACGGTCGTGGCCCAGAGATCCGCTCCCACGTTCGCAATCTGCCGCTTTGATGCTAATCATTGGCGACCAAGCCTGGAGTTTGGCTCGTTCCAAGACCAAAGAGCAATAGCGATGCATCTCCTGCTCAGCCTCATACTTTGAAAAATGTCCAAACTCCAGAGTGTCGCACGCCAGTGCGACCCGTGGAGGGATGGCTCAGCGCCGCCGAAATCGGGCCGATCGACCTCTTTTCGCGTGATAGTATGGGTGATCATTTCGGTGCGCTGGTCTCGATCGGTCTGGACTGCACCGGCTGGCCGATAGCATCGTTCTCATACTTGTTGGGAGGAGAGGCATGACATCCATCACACAGATCAAGGCACGAGAAATCCTCGACTCTCGTGGCAATCCGACCGTCGAGGCCGAAGTTGTTCTTGAGTGTGGCGCGCTGGGTCGCGCCGCTGTGCCGTCGGGCGCTTCGACCGGCGAGCACGAGGCGGTGGAGCTGCGGGATGCAGAAAAGGGGCGCTATCTTGGCAAAGGCGTCCGGACCGCTGTCCGAAACGTCAACGAATCGATTGCGGCCGAACTGCAAGGCCTGGACGCGCTGCGCCAGGCCGAGATTGACTACCGCATGATTCAAATTGACGGAACACCCAACAAAAGCAGGTTAGGAGCCAATGCCATTCTGGCGGTGTCTTTGGCCACGGCTCGCGCCGCGGCGGCGGCGGTCGGACTGCCGCTGTACCGTTACCTTGGGGGTGTCAACGCGCGGCTGCTACCGGTTCCGATGATGAACATTCTGAACGGGGGCTCGCACGCGGACAACAATGTGGACTTGCAGGAATTCATGGTGATGCCGGTAGGCGCCTCGCGCTTTGGCGACAGTTTGAAGATGGGAGTAGAGGTGTTTCACCATCTGAAGAAAGTCCTTTCGAAAAGGGGTTACGGCACCGCAGTCGGCGATGAAGGCGGGTTCGCGCCCAATTTGAAGTCCAACGAAGAAGCCGTCGAGGTCATTCTGGAAGCCATCCAACAGGCGGGTTTCACTGCTGGGAAGGATGTGTTCCTGGCGCTCGACCCGGCTTCCAGCGAGTTCTACGAAAACGGGAAGTACGTATTCAAAAAATCTGACAAGTCAGTCAAGACCCCGGAACAGATGGTCGAGTTCTATGCCAGCTGGGTTCGGCAGTATCCGATTGTTTCGATCGAGGACGGATTAGCGGAAAACGACTGGGAGGGCTGGGCGCAGCTCACGAAAGAGATCGGCAGCAAGATTCAGCTGGTGGGCGACGATCTTTTTGTAACGAACACCGCTCGGTTGCGCCAGGGCATTGAAAAGGGTGTTGGGAATTCCATTCTGGTCAAGGTAAACCAGATCGGTACGCTGACTGAAACCATCGAAGCGATCGAACTGGCCAAGGCGAATCGCTACACAGCAGTCGTGTCCCACCGGTCAGGCGAAACCGAGGACACCTTCATTTCCGATCTCGTCGTCGGACTGAACACCGGACAGATCAAAACCGGCTCGGCCAGCCGCACCGACCGAATTGCCAAGTACAATCAGCTGCTGCGAATCGAAGACGAATTGGGTTCGCAGGCCTTGTTCGCCGGCAAGGCAACGTTCAAACTGAGGTAGGTTCGGCACAACAGCGTCAACTGCGACGGGATCGTTCCGCACCCGCGCGGTGCGTGCCTTGTCTTCCATCTCGGTTGTCGGTTTGGGAAACGCAATCCCGCGATTGAGCGCTGTGCGTATTCGATGACGACTCGATCACCCTCTCTCCGCACGCCGCTGGCGAGCTTTGTTTCAAGACTGCAGTGACTGCGCCACTCAATGTCTCCCAGATCGAGTTCACGAAGATACTGCTCATACGGTTCGCTCGCCTAGGAGACGTGATCTTGCTGGTCCCGTCGATTCGAGCGCTCAGGAACCGCTATCCGAAAGCGAGAATCGATGTCCTGGTCGACCACCGGTATGCCCCCATTCTTGAGCTGTGTTCGGCGGTCGATCGCGTGATTCCAGTCAATCGTTTGGAAATGCGCGATGGCGGGAAAGCCAGGGCTCTTGGCGCCATGTGTCGGCTGGCGCGCAACCTGCGGAGGGAGGCCTACGACCTGGTGCTGGATTTGCACAGCTTCCGGGAAACTCACCTGCTGGCGTGGTGCAGCGGGTCGCGTTGGCGCCTTGGATTGAAGCGGGTGCACAGCCCTTATTGGGCATTCTGCTTCAACCTAGGGCCGGTTTTTGAGGACGATAGGCTGCATGTGTCAGAGGTGTTTCTCTCCGCGTTGAGCTTGCTCGGCATCGCACCGGTTTCCAATGGACATCTGCTGGAGTTGGATTCGAAACTGATCCAAGAGGCCGAGTCCTTTCTGAATCGCCATCCGATGGGCGCCAGCACTCTGCGCGTTGGCCTGAATCTGGGTTCAGGTTCACAGTCACGAACCTGGCCGCCCGCGCGGTTCGCGGAATTGGGGGAGAGAATCCTCCAGCGCCACGACGCGGTTCTCATCGCCTTCAGCGGACCAGGCGAGGAATCGCTTTCCAGCGAGTTCTGCCGCCGCCTGGGCTCGAATCGCGTGATTCCCGCTGCGAACTTCGCGTTGCCTCAATTGGCTGCTATGTTCAGCTGCTGTCATCTCCTCGTGAGCAACGACACGGGACCGATGCACCTGGGCGCAGCGGCGGGTGTTCCGACTCTGGGGCTTTTCAGCGTTGCACGGCCTGGCCACTATCGTCCGCTTGGGCCCTTCAGCCGCTTCGTGACGTCCCCTTCGATCGAGCGCCTCGAGACCGAATCCGTGTACCAAGAATTTCTGCGGATGCTCGCATCTCTTCCGCGATAGGCCTACTCCGGTGCTCGTGGCGCCGATGCGGCGGTCCCGATCGCAGCGAACAGCCACTGCAAGCCGCTAAATCCGCTGTGCTATACTCCCCTCGCTTCCCGGCAACGCAGATGCCGCTGGCGAGAACTCGATGAAGGAGTGCCGATGCCAATCCCCAAGTCGGAGAAAATCTGGTTCAATGGAACACTGGTCAATTGGGACGATGCCAAGATCCATGTGATGTCGCATGTCATTCACTATGGATCGTCTGTGTTTGAAGGCATTCGCTGCTACAACACCTCCAAAGGGTCTGCCGTTTTCTGCCTGCGGCCCCACGTACAGAGGCTGCTGAATTCGGCCAAGATCTATCGGATGAATGTGGGCTACTCGGCTGACGAACTTGCAGCGGCCATTTTGGAAACGATTCGTGCCAACAAATTGAAGGAGTGCTACATCCGCCCGGTCATCTTTCGGGGCTACGGCGAAATTGGTGTGAACCCGTCGGGCTGTCCGCTCGACGTGGTGGTGGCGGTTTGGGAGTGGGGGAAGTATTTGGGCAAAGAAGCTCTGGAACAGGGAGTGGATGTGTGCGTCTCGTCCTGGACGCGCATTGCCCCGAACACGCTGCCGGCTCTGGCGAAGGCTGGCGCCAACTACATGAATTCCCAGCTCATCAAGATGGAGGCTCTTGCCAACGGCTACGCTGAAGGCATCGCCCTGGACAGCGCCGGCTACATCAGCGAAGGCAGCGGAGAGAACATCTTCCTGGTGAAAGATGGCAAAATCCTTACGCCTCCACTGGCCTCTTCGGTATTGCCCGGTATCACTCGCCAAGCGGTGATTGAAATCTGTCGAGAACTGCGGATCGAGCTGCACGAGAGTCCGATTGCCCGCGAGCTGTTGTACCTGGCCGACGAGCTGTTCTTCACCGGCACTGCCGCGGAAGTAACCCCCATCCGGAGCGTGGACAGAATTGCGATCGGCAAGGGATCGCGCGGCCCGCTCACAGCCAAGATCCAAGAACGATTCTTCTCCCTCGTTAATGCCACGAGCGAAGACACCCGAGGCTGGTTGTCCTTCGTGTGAGAAATCCTGACCGGTGGTGTCGCTAACGCTCGACCACCGGCTAATAGCTTTTCTCTCAAGATTCCCTCCAGCGAAACCGATAACCTAAGCGGCTTTCGATTCACCAAGATTCGAAGCGAGTCCCTTGCTCCTGTCACGGAGTTTCCATGAGCCTTAGCATTGACGATCTTTTGAAAATGGCGTGCGATCGGAAGGCCTCCGACCTGCACATGAAAGTTGGAAACTACCCCTACGTGCGAGTGAATGGCGAACTGGTTCCCCTCGTCGAAACCAAACGCCTGACTGCGGAGGATACGCTCGGCATTGCTTTGGGGATGATGACCAACCGCCAGAAGCAGAAGTTCAAAGAGAATGCAGAACTCGACATGGCTTACGGTGTGGCTGGCTTGGGCCGGTTCCGCTGCAACTTCTTCCAGCAGCGGGGCAGCATCGCCGTTGTCTTGCGCGTCATTCCGACGCATATCTACACTATCGACGAGCTGAGGCTCCCAAAGGTCCTGGAGAAAATCTGCCAGGAGCGGCGCGGACTGGTCCTGGTCACTGGCACCACCGGCAGCGGAAAATCCACTAGCTTGGCCGCGATCATCGATCACATCAACTCGAACCGTACCGAGCACGTCATTACGATCGAGGACCCCATCGAGTTCCTGCACCGCGACAAGAAAGCGTTTGTCAGCCAGCGCGAGGTGGAAGTGGACACCAAGTCGTTCGGGGAAGCGCTACGCAGCGCCTTGCGCCAGGATCCCGACGTGATTCTCGTCGGCGAAATGCGCGATCTGGAAACGATCCATACGGCGCTTGTAGCGGCCGAAACAGGCCATCTGGTGTTGAGCACGCTACACACGCTCGATGCAACCGAGACCATTCACCGCATCATCGCCGTGTTTCCGCCGCATCAGCAGAAGCAGATTCGTTTGCAGCTGGCGAGCGTACTGAAGGCGATCGTCTCCATGCGTCTGATTCGAAAGGCCGACGGGCTGGGCCGCGTACCTGCTGTCGAAGTGCTGGTGTCGACCGAATTTATTCGCGATTGCATCACGAACCAGGACAAGACGCGCATGATCCGAGATGCCACCTCGAACGGCACGTCGCAATATGGGATGCAGACGTTCGACCAGTCGATCTACAACCTTTACACCGAGAAGCTCATTACCTATGATGAGGCGCTGAAGCAAGCGTCCAACCCCGACGAGTTCAAACTCCGCATTCAGGGAATCCGCTCGACGAGCGATGCAGCCAAAGAAGAAATGGGAAGAACCGTCGGCAGCGTATTCGAGCGAACCCACACCTGAGGCAGTTTCACCAGCAGCGGAACAGCTCTACGAAAGCGCGCTGAAAGCGCTCGCCCGACGCCCGCTTTCTGTGCGCGAGCTGGAACGCAGGCTCTTCAAATCCTGTCATGACACGGCAGCCGTCGGCCGGGTGGTCGAGAGGCTGAAGACGGCCGGGTATCTCGACGATCGCAAGTTCGCCGAGGACTTCCTCCAATCCTCCGTTCGCAGAAAAGCACAAGGCAAGGCGTATCTCGAGCAGCAGCTTCTCAGCCGCGGTTTGGATTCTGCGATCGTTCGCGAGGCGCTAGACAAAGCTTATCCCACCGAGGTCGAACAGACCCTGTTGCAGCGCGCCATCGAACGCAAGCTCCGGTCCCTGCCCCCGCCAATGGATGCAAAAAAGCTCTCCAGGCTCTATAATCACCTGCTCAGGAGTGGCTTCCCAAGCGACCTGATTCGTCTCGAACTGCGACAGCACGTCGCGATGGAAGTGGATTCCGATTGAGCAACCAAAGAGCCGCAGACATTGAACCTGTCGGCGCAGCCAGCGCGTGCTCAATCCCGGCTACTGCCGCGGCAACGGAACAACCAGGCAACGGCTTCCTGCGCCGGGCGATTTCCAGAGAACAAGCAACAGACAAACACTTTTCGAGGAGAATGATTTGACCGGACACGAGATTCGCGACCGCTTCCTGGAGTACTTCGAACGGCAGGGCCATCGCATAGTGAAGAGTTCCTCTCTGGTTCCCGCCAACGATCCAACGCTGCTCTTCACGAATGCAGGGATGAACCAGTTCAAGGATGTCTTCCTGGGAAAGGAGAAGCGAGACTACCTCCGTGCCACCACATCGCAGAAGTGCGTTCGCGCCGGGGGCAAGCACAATGACTTGGAAAATGTGGGCAAGACGGCGCGCCATCACACGTTTTTCGAGATGCTGGGGAATTTCTCCTTCGGCGACTACTTCAAATCGCTCGCTATTCCACTCGCCTGGAACCTGGTGACCGAGGAATATGGACTCGACAAAGCGAGGCTCTGGGTGACCGTCTACCGGGACGACGACGAAGCGTTTGAGATCTGGAACAAGTCGATGAACGTTCCGGGCAATCGCATTTTTCGGATGGACGAAAAGGATAACTTCTGGGCGATGGGCGACACCGGCCCATGTGGGCCTTGCTCGGAAATCCACTATGACCAGGGTGCGGCGGCGAGCGAGTGGGGGCACGCGGCGTGCGAGTTTCCGTGCGATTGCGGCCGCTATGTCGAGATCTGGAATTTGGTTTTCATGCAGTTCAACCGCGATTCCAGCGGGACACTGACGCCTTTGCCGCGGCCTTCAATCGACACCGGGATGGGGCTCGAACGCATCGCTGCAGTCTTGCAAGGAAAAACAAGCAACTTCGAAACGGACTTGCTGAAGCCCCTGATTCTGCAGGCTGCTGAAATCGCTCAGAAGGACTACGGCCAGGAGCCAGCCTCTGATGTCTCGCTGCGGGTAATTGCCGATCACGCGCGTGCTGCCTCATTTCTGATCGGTGACGGCGTCATTCCCTCGAACGATGGCCGAGGCTACGTGCTGCGCAAGATTCTGCGCCGGGCCATTCGGCATGGCCGACTGTTGGGGCTGGAAGAGCCGTTCTTATATCGAATGACAGGTTATGTTGCGGAACTAATGAAGGGTCCTTATCCCGAGCAGGTGACGACACGCGAATACGTGGCCAAGGTGGTGAAGAATGAAGAGCAGCATTTCTCTTCGACGATTCGCATCGCGATCGACCAGTTGAGCGAAGCACTCGCGAAGATTCGGAAGGCGCCATCTGCGGAGCACGTGCTTCCCGGAGAGGTGATGTTCAAGTTTTACGACACGTTCGGCCTGCCGGTCGACTTGATGCAGGAATTGGCCGAGGAAACCGGAGTCCGGCTGGACGAAGCCTCATTCAACGAGAGACTGGAAGCGCAACGCGAGCGTGGCAAGGCCAGTTGGAAGGACACAACCTCGGGAACCGGACCCGCGATCGCAGCCCCCAGCAGCGAGAAGACCCAGTTCGTAGGCTACTCTGATCTCGAAGTGCCCGACGCGCGGATTGTGGCCATCCGCTCCGACGGCATCGCAAAGTCGGAGCTGAAGCCTGGCGAAACTGGCGAGATATTCCTGGATCGAACTCCGTTCTACGCAGAGACCGGAGGCCAAGTTGGCGACACGGGCATGCTCGAAGGCGAGAACTCTGAAGCGCTCGTGCACAACACCTACCCGCTGGTTCCGGGACACTCGGCTCATGAGTCGAAATGCATTCTGGGGCTGCTCAAGGTTGGCGACATCGTCAGGGCGAAGGTCGATGTGAATCGGCGGTTGGCGACTCAGAAGAACCATACCGCCACTCACCTTTTGCACGCCTCGTTGCGCAGCCTGGTAGGCACCCACGTCAAGCAGGCCGGTTCGCTGGTCGCACCGGACCGCTTGCGATTCGACTTCACCCACTACGCGCCGCTGTCGCCAGAGGAAGTGGCTGAAATCGAAGATCTAGTCAACGCCACCGTCATGCGCAACTCGCCGGTGACAACGTTGGTCCGCGACCTGAACGCCGCAATCGCCGAAGGCGCCATGGCGCTGTTTGGCGAGAAGTACGGCAACGAAGTGCGCGTGGTATCGATTGATACCTTTAGTAAAGAACTCTGCGGCGGTACCCACGTGGCGCGCACGGGAGACATCGGTCTATTCAAGATCGTCAGTGAAGGTGGAGTGGCCGCTGGCATTCGAAGGATCGAAGCCATCACGGGAGATGGCGCCCTTGGAAGGTTTCGTGACGATGAACGCCTGATTGCCGATCTGGAAGGTCTGGTCAGGGGAAAACGGCCCGACCTTGTCAGCCTCGTGGAAAAGCATCAAGCCAATGTCAAAGCACTGGAGAAAGAAGTTGAGGAACTCCGGTACCGAATTGCGCGCAGCCAAGTGAGGGAATTGCTCCAATCGGCTTTATTAATCAAAGACGTAAAGGTCCTGACGACCCTTGTCGATGGCTTGGACAAGAGTGGATTGAGGAACCTGGCCGACGAGTTGAAAGCTCAGCTCGGCAGGGCTGTGGTGGTGCTAGCGACCGCCAGCAGCGACAAAGTATCTCTCGTTGTAACGGTCGCGGCCGACCTGGCTTCAAAAATCCACGCCGGTAAGCTGGCGAAAGAGATTTCGGCAATCGTGGGCGGCAGTGGCGGAGGCAAGCCAGAAATCGCGGAGGCAGGTGGCAAAGACCCGTCACAGGTCCAGAAGGCGTTGGCCGCCGTTGGGTCATTTGTCGAGCGATCGCTGGTCGGGTGAGTCACCCATTTTCGGCTTCCTCGAGCACCGAGTTCGACTTTTGGCCCCATTTTCCCATCTGAGCCATCATAGGCAAAGGGCCGTCGATTCGATCCGATGAAATCGCAGGTTGTATTATCTGATTGTTTTTGCTAAGGTTAACTCAACTCAGGAGGAAAAGACCCGTTGCGCCCTAGGTTTCCACATTGGCCAGCTTGGGTGGTTTTCCTTCTTGGGCTGTCTGGCGGAGGGATGGCTGGAGAATATCGCGCCGAAGAGATCGTCAAGTATGCAAGTCCGGAAGGCAAAAGGATTTACTCCAACACGGAGGAAATCTACCGTCTGGTCAAGCCGAGTGGAAAAGACGTCAAGCCCAGCAAGCTGGTCCTGCTGGAAGACAAATCGGCGGTTCCGGCCCAGATTGAGAAGTGGATCGATGAGATCTCGGAGCAGCAGGGGGTTGACCCAGAACTGGTGAAGGCGGTTGCTAAGACCGAGTCGAATTACAATGCCTACGCCGTGTCAAACAAAGGGGCCCTTGGGCTGATGCAGCTGATTCCAGATACGGCCAAACGTTTCGGGGTTTCCAACGTCTTCGACGCCAAGCAAAGCATTGAAGGAGGCGTGAAATACCTGAAGTTCCTGAGTGGCATGTTTCCGAACAACCTCCCCTACGTTCTCGCTGCCTACAATGCCGGTGAGAATGCCGTGCTGAAGTACAATGGCATTCCCCCTTATCGGGAGACTCAGGCCTACGTTCGAAAGATCTCGGCGGCCTACAGCAAGAAGGGGAGCTTCCAGATCGCGTCCAACCAGTCGGCGGCCGATCGTCGCATTACCGCCTACCGCGACAATGCTGGCAGGGTTGTCTATTCGAACGTGGACAGCGCTTATCGATGATGAGCAGAAGGAGCCTTTGGCCGACTTTCCTCACACGCCCTGACCGGACCTGATTCGCGAAAATCTCGGCAATGAAACCAGGAAGACAGCCTTTAGGGTTATTCCGGGTGAGCCTGTACCGTAGTCGCAGAACTGCCGCTCTGGTCCTGCCTCTCGTAAGTCTGTCGCTACTGCTCGCGGCATTTCCCGCCAGTTCTTTCACCGAAGTTCCACCGAAAGCCCCAAAGTTGTACGAAGAAGCCGTCCATTTGCGAACGCTCTTGGAAGGCAAGCCCAAACGTCTGAGGACCGTCACCGACTACCTGAAGGTCGTCAATCGGTATCGCTCTGTCTACCATCAGTTCCCAAGCTCTTCGAAAGCTGACGACGCGCTGCTCGCCGTCGCTGAACTCTATCAGTTGATGGCGATCGATTGGAAAGACGCCAGTTATTTCCGCCAGGCCATCCAGGCTTATGCTTTTCTGGAACGGGAATATCCCGCTAGTCCCTACGGTGTTGAGAGCTTGTTCGCTGCGGCAGAGATCTTTCTGAACGATTTGAAGGACCCTTCCTCAGCGCAACGTCTGTTCAAGGACCTCGTCAAGCGATATCCCTACTCGAAGAGAGCGCGGAATGCCCGGGCTCGACTGGACGATCTTCGAACCTCGCTAAGCCAGGCCAAAAGGCCCAATAATCCCGAACCCCCTCCCGCCAGCGGCAATGGCCTGCCCGTCGCGACACCGAGTGCCCAAGTCGACGTGGCCACCAGCAAGCCAACGCAGAGCGAAGCTCGCCTTTCAGCCAAGAGAGAAGAGCCGACTCGGCCCGCTGAAGAAAATAGCGCTCCTGACGTACAGCCCGGCGTCAAGCCATCCGCGATTGACAGCATTCGCTTCTGGAATACGGAAGACTACACTCGCCTGGTCATCGACACGGGGCAGGAGGTGAAGTATCTGGAAGGACATCTGGATAACCCGCCCAGGGTCTTTCTCGATATTCAGAATGCCCGGCTTTCTTCGGCGCTTGCCGCCAGGTCATTCGTATTGAATGACGGATTTCTGAACAAGATTCGTTTTGGACAATCCAAGGAAAACGTAGCGCGGGTTGTGCTCGACATGGCCTCCTTCAAGAGTTGTCGAGTGGTGCAGCTATCGAATCCGGCCCGCATTGTAGTCGATATTCGAGGAGCGCCGAGAACTACGAGCCAGGCCAGAGCAGGCAACCCTGGGTGGAAGCTGCGGCATGGTGAGCCCCTGGCTGACGAATGGTCTCTAGTGGAACCCCAGCAGAAAAGTGTTTCGGGAGCGCTCCGCGAAGAGAGTACTTCCGCAGTGAAGGTTGCGGGGCCTATCCGAAACGATTCCGCTCAGGCGGAGCAGCGCGCCAACAAACCCAGTGCTGAAACAACTCCAACAACCGGAGGCAGCACACCAGCGATCGCGGCGGGAGCGTCCGCGGAAAAGGACTCCAAGAGCGTCGCTCGATCCTCGGCACCGAAGAGCGATGGAACCCGTTCTTTAACTCGGATGCTCGGCCTGAAAGTCGGAAGGATCGTGATTGACCCCGGCCACGGAGGGCACGACACGGGCACGATTGGCCCCTCAGGCTTGCAGGAGAAAGATCTAGTCTTGGATATCGCGGTCAAACTCAAGGCTCTGCTCGAAGAGAGACTCGGCAGCGATGTGCTTCTCACCCGCACCGACGATACCTTTGTTCCCTTGGAAGAGCGTACGGCCATGGCAAACGAGAGCCAAGCCGATCTGTTCCTATCGATTCACGCTAACTCGAGCCGCAACCGCCGCGTGAGCGGCGTTGAGACTTTTTTTCTGGACTTTGCCTCGTCGGTCGACGCTGAAGAGGTCGCGGCTCGAGAGAATTCCAGTGCTCAGAAGACCATCTTCGAGTTGCAGGACCTGGTACAAAAAATCACGCTGAAAGAGAAGATCGAAGAGTCGCGCGAGCTGGCACAGATCATACAGAAATCCGTCATGAGCCAGCTGCAAAAGTCCCATCGGCAAGCTCGCGACCGTGGTGTGAAGCAAGCGCCCTTCATCGTTCTCATTGGTGCGAACATGCCCTCGATCCTGTCAGAGGTTTCCTTTGTGAGCAATCCCTCCGACGAGAAGTTGTTGCGATCTTCCAGTTACCGCCAGAAACTGGCTGAAGCCTTGTGCCGTGGCGTCGAGGTATATGCCGAGGCTCTGGGTGGCATGAGGACGGCGCGCAATCTCCCTTAAGCTTTCGTTCATGCAGAGATACAATTGGCTGAGAAGCGTTGGCCAACGCCAGCCCTGCAGGATCGGCTTCGCTTCGCGCCTGGCAGGCTGCCCATGATTCGCCTGTTGACCTTGATCTTCATTCTCTGCGTTGTCGTCTCGGAGACTGTTCTGGCCACTCCCGCCAAGGCACTTGCGTCCATCGAGGAGCAAACATCTTGGCGAATCCTCGCCGGAAGCATCGCAGAGGTTTATGGCGGGAAGGCTCTGGCGAGCTACCGGCCTCGGGATTCGGCTGTCATCTCTGAATACGGTTTTGCTAGACTCATCAAGGCTCGGCTGGACGGCAACGAGCACAGAGATCTAACGGTAGCCATCTATGAAATGCTGGATTCGGCAGCGGCCTACGGACTGTTCACGTACTTGCGACCGTCCGGCGCCGAACCGCTTCCCGGACTTGGGAAAGGGGGCGCCGGAACCTCTCGGGACATCGCGTTTCATCAAAGCAAGTACTACGTTTCTGTAGGCGCCGAAAAGTCTGGCGCGCCGCGATCGGCCCTGATCGAGATTGGCCGGCTCATCTCCAAGTCGTTGCCCACCGACTTCTCGCTTCCGATGGTGGCAGGCAAGCTCCCTGCGGAGAACCGGCTTCCGCACACTGAACGATTTGTCATGGGACCCGAAGCGCTGTCGCACCTCCTATCCCTTGGAGAGAAGGATCCCTTCGGGCTTGCGACCGGCGCAGAAGCCGCGACGGCACGATACGAACTGCCCGGGGGCGAGCGTGCCACGCTGCTGTTGATCCACTATCCAACCCAGCAACTCGCGCGCCGCATGCTCGAAGCAGGCTACCGGGCTTACTCGTCCCACTACCCCGATCAGACAGCCTTCTACAAGCGCGATGGCCCGCTGGTGGTGCTTGCTCTGCTCTCGAATTCACCGGAACTAGCCACCGCCCTGCTGGAAAACGTGACTTATGTTTCCATGGTCAGTTGGGACCCGAAGGTGGAGCCTCCCAGCATCGGCCAGGTCATGATCAGGATCTTTATCTTTTGCGGCATCATGCTGGGGATCACGCTGCTGGCCGGACTCGTCTTTGGCGTGGTTCGCATCGTCATCAAACGATATTTCCCCGGCAAGGTTTTCGATCGTCCAGAAACCATGGAAGTGATTCGACTACATTTGGACAAGAAGAGGTAGCAGGCCACCCCAGCCGGATCCACACGCTCTTCCCGGAAGACTGCACGAAGCCTTCATTTTTTCACAGGTCCCCGCAGCGTTCAGCTGCAGCGGGCGAGCCACCACCATGAAGGCAGCAGTGAATATTCTCAGCAAACGGAGGAAACGAACTGGCACCAGAACTGGCACCGAGTGAATGAGGGCTCTTGTAAGTTGGTGAGCCGCAGAGGAATCGAACCTCTAACCTACTGATTAAGAGTCAGTTGCTCTGCCAATTGAGCTAGCGGCCCATGAATAACTTACGCAGACTTGTTTTTCGGTGTAGTGAATACCGTAGGGGAATCCTCGGAGGTGGGACGGGCTATTTTGCTGATAGCCTCAGTTTTGTGCTGCGTCGAAAGGTGCGCGTAACGTTCAACCATTTTGATCTCTTTCCAGCCGCCCAATTCTTGCAGCGTGCGGATATCAACCCCTGCCATCGCCAACCGAGAAGCAAACGTATGCCGCAAGATGTGCGGTGAAACGGCGGCTAAATTAGCATGGTGACAAGCGGTTGTAAAGGCAGTTCTAATGCTGCGGAATGGCTCCCGCTTGCTGCTTACGAAGACGAATTCACTCGGAAATCGGCAGGATTTGCTCAGCCTTTCCAAGGCTTCCCAGAGCAACCGATTCAACGGGATGGTCCGAGTCTCTCCGTTCTTCGCATAGGCAGCCTGCACGGTAAGAATCCCATGTTGCAGGTCAACATCCTGCCACTTCAGTTTCAAGGCTTCACCCTGAATTCGAAGTCCCGCATAAATCCCGGCAAGAATGATCGTCCGTAATGGCTCACCTGCGGCGCTTAGGAGGCGTCTTTCCTCATCCAGGCTCAGAAATCGAAGGCGGCCCTTCGGCTCCCTCGTCAGCTTTACAGTCTTAACTGGGTTTTCACCCTCAAATCGCTTCCATTCGATACAGCGGTTGAAGATCGACTTCAGGCAAGTCAGTTCGCGATTGGCGGCAATTTTGGCGCCTGCCGCAACAATCGCCTGCTCTTCTCCAACCCGGCCAGCATTCATCGCGAGCAAATGATCGTTCGGGTCAGTTACGATGAAGGTAAGACCTGGCCAGTCTCCAAAATGCTATCTCCCGGCCCTGCGGCCTATTCCTGCTTGACCGTGTTGCCCGACATGATGATGGGTTGCCTCTATGAGAAAGAGGAGAACTCAGCCTATGAAACAATTGCCTTCGCTCGGTTTTCTCTTGAGTGGCTTACGGAAGTAAGGGATAGTCTCGCAAGGAAGTATAACCCAGATTATGCGCCGAACGGGCTTATAGCGACTGAACCGGAACGGAGGGATTGAAAGGAAAGCGGGAGTGCCCTAGGATAGGCGGTTTGCAAAGACGACCTATCCAGACTTGATAGAGCGATCAAGGAAAGGAGCACTCCCGAATGGAGAAGATAGCAAAAGCGCCGAGGTCTGAAAAGGCCGTTGCGAGCGGAAAAGAAAGAACGCGGGGGAAAGCCAATAAAATCGGGGCGGCCACCCGGTACGACTTTGGAGGCGGGGTGCTGACCCCGTACGGCGGCCTGTTACCGCTGGCGGCGTTGTTGGAGAAGCTGGAGTTTGTGCAGCTGCTGTACGAGAAGCTAACGGTCAAGCGGCAGCCGGCGAGTCTGAGTAATGCCCAATTCGTGATGGGGACCGTGTTGATGTTTTACTTAGGTTTTGCGCGAATGCACCATGTGAGATACGTGCGGGACGATGAGATGGTGCAAGAGGTGTTGGGCAGCGCGG
>VFZK01000073.1 GCA_016871215.1 Acidimicrobiia bacterium
TGGGGGCCTAAAACCCAGACAGGTCTCTCCGACCCACCAACTCCCAGATCGCCCGCACCGCGTGATCGGGCTCCACCAGCCGCTCCACTTCGACCGGATGCAAACGCATCTGCCGACGGTCAATCGCTTTCAAGCGCGGCTTTGCCGGCTCGACGACTCCACTCGCTGGGGCGCCCGGCGCCGAGGGGCTAGCGTTGTCCATGCGCCCCTCCCGGTTTCGACTTCGCCGCGCGGGCCGTCAGCCGTTTCACCGTCAGGGTCCACTTATCTTCGACGATCCACTCGATGGTCTCGCCCTTTTCCATCTCCAAGGCTTGAGCCAACGGGGCCGGACAAATCAAGTAGAACTGGCGCTGGATGCCTCCGCGTTCGATCACCTGCACTTTGGACTGGTGGCCCATGACGGTCTCCTCCGGTAGGAATTCCAGGAGGGAGACAGTATATCATAGCGATATCGCTAGTCAAGACTTTTTTCAATAATTTTTTCACAGCTTCCGGCCCACCGGGACCCGACGCAGCGCAGGGTAATCCAGAACAGCCGGTCGAACGGATTCAACCACGGACGCGGCCGTTTCCGCTTGAGAACGACGATCTGCTGCCGGAGGGCGAGGACTTCCAGAGCGGTGTCGCTCCGAGTGCGGATGAAGACGCGTACTGCGGCCAGGAGAGAAAGGATGAGTTCGAGCACGAGCGCAGGATTCTAACATGACGTAACGCGGTTTGGTCGGGGAAGGCACGGCGTCTTCGTAAGCCACTGATTTCAGGCCACAGGACGTAGTTCCAAGAGGAAGGAACTGATCTCGGCTTCGTCATCGATGAGGAATCGATGGGCGGCGAGTTTCAAGTCGTTGAGATCCGTTCCGAGTGCAGCCGAGAGAGCATAGCCCTGTTCAAGGACGTCGATCGCAGGAGCTATTCCTTTACAGCGTTGCCGCGATTTCCTGATAGGGTTCTCCGGGGCGGGGCGGTCGAATCTTGATTGTCACCTTCTGGTCCAGCCGCTTGAGAAACTCCAGAAGCTTGTCCATTGTGAACCGGCTGTAGTGGCCATTCATCAGATGCGACACCTCCGGCTGCTTGATTTCCAGAATTGCCCCAATCTCGCGCTGTTTCAGTTTTCTGGCTTCCAGGAGTTTATGAATGTGAAACCCAAGCTGTGCTCTGGCAAACAACTCGTCCGCTTTGGGCAATCCCAGATCGGCAAAAACATTGCCGCTGCTTATTTCGAATTCAATTCGGGTCTTCTTCATGCTTCGCAAGCTCCTTTGCTTCCTTGTAGCGTCTTTCAATCAGCACCAATTCGGGCAGCCACGCGATGCATCGGAGGTGCTGTAGAAGAGTCGAGTTGCCTGCCCGAATCCCGCAAGTCATTCTGAGCGCCGGTTAACCGTTTGTCAACCAACCCGCAACGCCGCCCAGCACTCGCCGAAATCCGATAGCTCTCCGCAATCTGGTGGACCCGTACTTGCCTGCAGGCTACCGATTTGCCCTCCTGACTCTTCTGCGGCGAGACCCGCAACGAGGCTGGCCTCTTGATGAAGAGCCGGTCCAGAGCTGCTTTCACATTGATTTTGAATTTTTCGCCTGCTATACATGAGCGGTGGGTTCTGCATCGGATGCGATTCTTGAGCCTCTAGTGCCCCAGGTTGCTTTAACGAAGCGTCATCGGCCGTTGGTCTAATGGGTACACGATCATGCCCAAACGAGCCTCCGCCCACGTCGCCTTTCAGGGCGAGCGAGGAGCTTACAGTGAAATCGCTGCGCGCCGGTTTTTTGGCGAGGCTATCGATTTGCTGCCCTGCGAATCGTTCGATTTGGTTTTCAGAAGTGTCGAAACCCGGAAAGTGGATGCCGGCATCGTTCCCATCGAGAATTCTCAGGCGGGTTGCATCCACCAGAACTACGATCTGCTGCTGAAGCACCGTTTGCGAATTGTCGGCGAGTTGAATCTCCGAGTCGAGCACAACCTCATCGCACACCCGGGAGCCACACTGCGATCGATCCGCACGGTCTTCTCGCATCCACAAGCGCTGATGCAATGCCAGAGTAATACTGCAAAACTAAAAGATGTGAAGATCGTCGCAGCCTACGACACAGCAGGCAGCGTCAAGAAGATTAAAGAAGAGAACCTCCAGGATGCAGCAGCCATCGCGAGCGAGTTGGCAGCCAGAACCTATGGCATGAAGATCCTGAGAAAGGGCATGCAGGATAGCCCTGAGAATTTCACCCGGTTTCTCATATTGCGCAAGACGCGTCTGGAGCCGCCGGAAGCAAACAAGACCTCTCTCGTCTTCTCTTTGAAGAATGAGCCTGGCGCGCTGTTTCGCTCCTTGAGCGTGTTTGCCCTTCGCGATATCGACCTTTACAAGATCGAATCGCGTCCTTTGCACGGCAAACCATGGGAGTATTTTTTCTACATCGACTTCGCCGGCAGCCCAAAGGAAGCCAACTGCCGCAACGCCCTGGCACACCTTGGCGAGATGGCTACATTCTTGAAGGTCCTTGGATCGTATCCGCGCGACCCCCGGAAATTCTAGCCAGCCCTGAGTGGCGAAAAGAGGTCCGGTCGCCAAGAGAGCCGGCAGGGCGCAGCTCAGAAGAAAGATGACTCAACTTGCCGAACTTCAAACGCGCCGCCGGTTCTTCTCAAGCGCCGTGGGCATGACCTGGACTGCCAGCAACCTGGGATGTTTCGAACTGCGCGCGTTTGCCGTCCCGTTTGCCGATGCCGGTTGCCTGACGGATGTGGAAGGCCTGAAGGTGGGCCACTACACGGAGAGCCGGCGACCGACCGGCTGCACCGTCGTGCTGGCTGAGGCCGGCGCCGTAGCCGGTGTGGATGTGCGTGGATCGGCGCCTGGGACGCACGAAACGGATCTGCTCTCTCCTCTCAATACCGTCGAAAAGGTTCATGCCGTTGTCCTTTCCGGTGGGAGTGCGTTCGGCCTGGAAACTGCCTCTGGCGTTATGCAGTATCTGGAAGAGCAGCGGATCGGTTATCAAACTCGCGTTGCCCGAGTCCCGATCGTACCGGCTGCGGTGCTCTTCGACTTGGGCTTGGGAGACGCGCGCGTTCGGCCCGATAAGCGGTCAGGGTATCTCGCCTGCAAGGCGGCCCGATCCAGTGCGTGCGAGGAAGGCAACGTCGGCGCAGGCGCCGGCGCAACCGTAGGAAAGATGTTCGGCCTGGATCGCGCCATGAAAGGTGGACTGGGAACGGCATCTGTTCAAGCAGGTTCGGCCACGGTCGCGGCGCTGGTGGCGGTGAACGCCTTTGGCGATGTTCTGGATCCCGCCACTGGAGCGATTCTGGCAGGAGCCCGAACTCCCGACGGCAAGCGGCTGGTCAATTCCATGGAGCAAATGCGCCAAGGACGTTACCCGCCGCCGAAAGCCTCAGGCGAGAACACCACCATCGGAGTCGTTGCCACCAACGCGGCCTTGAGCAAGGCCCAGGCCAGCAAGATTGCCCAGATGGCGCACGACGGTCTGGCCCGAAGCATCAATCCCGTACACACTCCTCAAGACGGCGACACGTTGTTTGCGATTGCCACGGGCACTGCGAACAGCGCCATTGACCTCACCTTGCTGGGCTCGCTGGCCGCTGATGTTGTGGCACGGGCCGTCGGCCGTGCCATTCTGCGCGCCAAAGGCTTGCCCGGCCTGCCTAGCCACCTCGACCTGGCGTCATCTCAGAAGCGAGGCTAGGCCGTTGAATTTCTACCTTTGGGTTCTGGTTCTGTATTCGGCAGGATTGTTGGGGCTTGGGCTTCTGGCCTCGCGGCAGGTCCAGCAGGCCAGCGACTACTTCGTGGCCTCGAGGCGGCTTGGCAGTGGCTTGCTATTCTCGACGCTTCTGGCCGCGAACATCGGAGCTGGTTCGACCATCGGCGCAGTTGGGCTGGGTTATCAGCACGGCCTGTCGGCGGTTTGGTGGGTTGGTTCCGCTGGCATCGGCTCAATCCTCCTGGCGTTCTCCCTGGCTCCCCGGTTGTGGTCGATTGCTGCGGCACACAACTTCCTGACCATTGGCGACTATCTCGAGTATCGATACGATGGCAGCGTTCGCCGACTCATCGCGGCTGTGTTGTGGCTGGGTGCCTTGGCGATCCTGGCCGGCCAACTGATCGCGATGGCCTGGATCCTTGAGGTCGTTGCACAAGCCCCAAAATGGTTGGGCTGCGTCCTTGGTGGCTTCGTGGTGACCGGCTATTTCTCGATGGGGGGATTGGTTTCGACGGCTTGGGTCAACGTTGCGCAACTGCTCGTCAAGCTGGCAGGTTTTTTCCTCGCGGTTCCATTCGCGCTGCACAGCGCCGGCGGTTGGGAGGCGATCACAGGCCGGTTAGCGGTTCAGGTTTCGGCCCCAGAGAGGCTGACGCGATACTTGAGCCTGACCGGCAGCGGCGTCGAACCCTTCAACTATCTGATCTTGCTAGTTCCCTCCTTCCTGGTTTCGCCGGGCATCTTGCAGAAGGTCTACGGGGCCAAGAACGCATCGGCGGCCCGTAACGGCGTCTTGTTCAATGCTGTGGGATTGCTCCTGTTTGCGCTGCTGCCACCGCTATTAGGAGTTGTGGCCCGCAGCTTCCATTCAGATCTGCCAAGCCAGGAGCTGGCGCTGCCGACCCTCATGACCCATCACCTGCCTTTCTGGCTGGGGGGATTGTCGTTGGCAGCCGTGTTCTCAGCTGAACTGAGCGCTGCGGACGCGGTGTTAGCCATGTTGTCGACCTCACTTGCCAGAGATTGGTTCCAAGCCTGTTGGCGCCCCGGGCTGACGCCTGCTCAACTGTTGAGCGTTGTTCGCAAAGCATCGATTGGAGCAGGGCTGCTGGGCGTGCTCTTGGCCGTGTGGCTGCCGAACGTCGTTTCTGCGCTGCAGATTTTCTACAGCCTCTTAACGGCAGCTCTGTTCGTGCCGTTGGTCCTCGGTCTCTATTGGAAACGCCCCGGACCTCAGGCTGCGTGGGCGGCGATCGTGTCAGGAATTGTCACGACTGCCGCCGTGCAGCTGATGCGAAGCGGACCAAGCTTGGTCTTCCCTTCTCCCGTAGCGTGCGGCGTTTTGGCGGCGATGGCCGCAATGACCTTGCTTGCGTTTCGCCAGAAATGGGAGACAGCGGGAAGGCACCGGCAAGGGCAGGAATAAAGGGAGTGGCGGAACCCTGGCGTATGGGGCTCGCCGAGTCGCGCGAGCCTCCATGCTCAGACCTTTGGGAATTCCATGCGGGCAGGTTGGCGCCGATGAAGAAGGTTGCGGGACTCATTCTAGCAGCCGGGAAATCCGAACGAATGGGCCGCCCGAAGGCGTTACTCCCTTTCCAGGGAAAGTGTTTCTTGAGCCATGTTCTGACAGAGGCGGTTGAATCGAATCTGGACAGTGTCGTGGTGGTCTTGGGGCACGGGGCCGAAGCGGTATTGCAGGCTTTGCCGGAGGTCCGCCCTAGGTCGGTCATCAACCCTGGCTATGACCACGGTCAGTTGTCTTCGCTGCAGTGCGGCCTGAAACACTTAAGGGCCACCCGGCTGGACGGCATCATGGTATTCTTGATTGACCATCCCCTGATTCACCGTGGTCTTGTCAACCAACTGATCGATGCGTTCGGTTCCAACGATCGTTCGATCGTCGTTCCTTCATTCGGACATCGTCGCGGGCATCCCATGATCTTTGGATCTGAACTGTTTGATGAGCTTCTCGCAACGCCACTGGATCGTGGCGCGATCAGCGTTGTCAGAAAACACGCGCATGAAATCCTGCATCTGGAAGTGAATGAGCCTGGTGTGCTTGTCGATATCGATACTCCCGAGGCCTATGAGGAACACATTGTCCGGCTGGGCAAGGCATAGTCTGCGGTTCCGCAAGCGTCATTCGGTTGAGCAGGCTAGATTTCTTCAACATTCCCAATCCCGTCAGTTAAGAACCAGCGGTCTTTCAGCCCCGAGGCGGTTCGCGCTAGCGAGTGGGTTAGCCACGCTGTCGCTCCTGCTGGGAGTTCGCGCGGTTAGTTTCGAAGAGATTTCCAGCGGCTATCACACCATCCAAAGCCGACGCATTCAGTCAACACTCCATTTTCTGGCTTCCAAGCACTTCAACGGGCGTGCCACCGGAACGCCCGAAGCCGAGTTGGCTGCTGCCTACATTGCTAGCGTTTTTCAAAGGCAGGGTTTGCAGGCGCCCACAAGCAATGGAGCACGCTATCTGCAGAGCTTCGACTTGGTGCAAGCGATCCCTACCGAAGACAGCCGGGTTTCGATCGAAATCGACGCCCGTGCAGATTCAACGCTCAAGATGGGAGTCGACTTCTTGCCGGCGCCGTGGGGGCCCGACTCGGGAGTCGTGCGAGGACAACTGTCGTTTGCAGGTTATGGCGTTACCGCGCCCGAGTTGGGCTATAACGACTTTGCTGGAGTGGAGCTGAAAGGAAAGATTGCGGTGGTCTTAAGCAAGCTGCCTGGAGGAAGTGGCCAGCCTTCTTGGGACTTCTATTCGCAGAAGGACTACGACGAGCCACTCGAGAAAACTCTAAATGCGCAGAAAGCCGGCGCCGCCGGTGTTATCGTCGTGTTGCCCTCGAACGAAAGCATTCCTGCGCTGAGCTCTCTGACCTTCAAGAACGCAAAAACTTCCCTGGCCAGCGACCTTGAAAGTGTTCGCGTTCCAGTTGTGTTTGCTTCCTACCAGACCGGGGAGAGGCTGCTGCGATACAAAGAAGGGTCTGAGCCGACGCTCCAGACTCTGCAAGACAGGATCGATAAAACTTCGCGGCCGGCCCCGCTGTCGATCTCAACGACCGTCTCGCTTCAAACCCAGTATGAGCGCAAGCGGATGCAGGCCCACAATGTGATTGGCATCATCCCTGGCTCGGATGAACGGCTGCGGGAAGAGTGCATCCTGATTGGTGCTCACTACGACCATATTGGCACGGGCGAAAACCAGGAGATCTACTATGGAGCCGACGACAATGCATCCGGAACAGCGGGCCTTCTGAAGCTTGCCGAAGCGTTTCAGGCAGGACCTCTGCGGCCCAGGCGCACAATCGTTCTGGCAGCCTGGGATGCAGAAGAGCTCGGTCTGCTAGGTTCCAGGCACTACTTGCTGAAGCCGGTGTTTCCGCTCGGCAAGACAGCCGCCATGATCCAGTTGGATATGATTGGCCGCAACGAACAACGACCAGCAGACACCGCCAAGGGCGAGCCAGAAGAGAAAGACGAGAACAACACCAATACCTTGAGCATTGCTGGGGCGGCTTACAGTCCAGATCTAAAACAGTGGTTTGAGACGTGTAACCGCCGAACCGGACTCACGCTGCGCTACCGCTATGATTCGGGGCAAGAGAACTTACTGAAGCGGAGCGACCACTGGGGTTTCCTGAAGGCAGGCATTCCGTCGATGTTTCTCTTTACCGGCTTCCATCCTGACTATCACCGTCCCACCGACACGCCTGATAAGATCAACTACGAGAAGATGGAGCGAGTCCTTCGCCTGCTCTACCTCAGCGCCTGGGAGCTGAGTGATCAAGCTAACCGGCCGCGTTTCGTGGTTCCCAAAACAAAGGTCGAAGGCAGCGGGACTTGAAGGGGCGCACTCTGAAGGCGTGAGAAAATCAAAACTCAGTGAAAGCGCCAGCTTCGCTACCGGGACCCCCTGCCGCAGAAAGCGCGGCGTCCCCCTTCGTTTCGTTAGGAGGACAAAGGCTTTTCTCCCACTCGCGGGCGCGAGGAGAAGCGAAGCCTTACTTTTTTCAGACTTCCCCTGCTTGCTGATGCGCGCGATCGCTACTTCTTCCCTTCGACCAGGGGCTGTGTCACCACATTGATGTTTTCGATGCCAGACAGGCGGGCGCGATCCATCACTTTGGCAATCGATCCGAAGGGGACCTCTTCGTCGGCCCGCAGATAGATCTGAGCCTTCTCTGGATCCTTGCCCCGAGCCTTGAGCCTCTCTTCCAGCTCGTTGATATTCACCCGCGTATCGCCCACAAAGAGTTCCTGCGCCCGATTGATCGAAACGACGAGCCGCTCCTGCGTGAGTTCTTTGACCTTGCGGGTCTTCGGAACGTTGATCTCGATGCCCGACTGGATGATTGGAGCGGTCAGCATGAAGATAATGAGCAGCACCAAGACCACGTCGACCAGCGGCACGATGTTGATTTCCGCCAGTGATGTTTGGGTTCGTCCCTGGGCGTTGGTGAAGGCCATCAGGAGAAGGTCCTTTCCATCAGGTTCAAGAACTCCAGAGAGAAATCATCCATCGCGGAACCGAACTCCTTCACCTGGTGCACGAAGTAGTTGTAGGCGATGACTGCCGGGATCGCTGCAAACAAGCCTGCGGCTGTGGCAATGAGCGCCTCTGCGATTCCTGGTGCCACCGCCCGAATCGTCGCAGTCCCTTCGACCCCCAGACCTGTAAACGCCGTGATGATGCCCAGGACGGTTCCAAAGAGGCCGATGAACGGCGTTACCGAAGCAGTCGTCGCAAGCCAGCCCATGTTCCTTTCCAGTTTGGTCAGCTCGACCGACGAGGCACGAGAGAGGGCCCGTTGAATGACATTGATGGTCTTCAACGTTGGGGAACCTGAGGCCGCAGCGCTCGGGCTCTTGCCGTCACGTAACAGCTGGGTCTCCAGCTCTTCGTGGCCAGCCAAAAACACTTCGACCAGGGGCGTGTTGCGGAGCGACTCGCAGGCGGTGCCGATCTCAGAAAACCGCTTGCTCTTGCGAAACATGCGAATGAAAGTCTCCGAGTCGCGTCGGAGCTTGCGCATCGCTGTAAATTTCTTGAAGATAATCGCCCAAGAAAACACAGAGAAGATAAGCAGGATGATGAGAACCGCTTTAGAAAGGATGCTGGAGGCGAGAATCAGTTTGAACAGGTCCAACTCGGATCCTTGGGCCAAGAGCGCCAGCGAAAAGGGAATTCCCGAAATCAACAGGACCTCCAGTCGTTTAGAAGCCAGCGGGCGGACGCGATGAAAAACGAGCCGGAAGCTATCACAGAAGCATGGATGGGTCAACTGAAGCTGGAGCGCTCGGCGCGCGGTATTGCCCGCCTGATGGCGGTTTCCAGTCACCGGCAATTGCCGCGTGCTCGCCGCTGTGCTAGACTTCCGTCCACTTGCTTTGCGCTCGATTGCGGCCTTTGCATCGACAGGGGCGGCTGTGTCGAACGCTCGCCCGCTCTTAGCGGACCTTCATGTTGCGCTGCCTTGAAGTTCAACAATTCGCACTCGTCGAACAGCTCCAGTTGGAGTTTGACGAAGGTCTCAACCTGTTGACCGGAGAAACCGGCTCAGGCAAATCCATTCTGGTGGATGCGCTGAGCCTCTTGCTGGGCGAGAAGGCACACGCCACCATGATTCGGACCGGCTCGGAAAAAGCCGTCGTCACGGGTCTTTTTCAGCTTTCGGAACCGGCTGGGCTGCGCTCTCGCCTCGACGCTGCCGGGTTGAACCAGGCCGGAGACGAACTCGTCATCAAGCGTGAGATCGCCCTCTCCGGCAAGGGCCGTGCCTTCGTCAACGACCAGTTGGTTTCCGTCGGATTCTTGAAGGAGATTGCTCGCTATCTGGCCGACATTCACGGGCAAAATGAACAACAAACTCTGGCCCAAAGCGATTCACAACTGGCCTTTGTCGACACGCTGGCGGATGTCGATCCGCTCGCCGCAGAGGTGCGGGTGCGCCATGAAGCATGGCAAGCCGTGCTGCAGCAGATGGCATTCCTCCGGAACAGCGCACAGGAACGATTGCGCAATATCGATTGGCTTCGGTTTCAACTGGACGAAATCGACAAGGTCCGGCTCAAAGATCCGGAAGAGGACCTATCTCTGGCAGCCGAGCAAGCGCTCCTGGCGAACGCGGACCGCTTGTTCCAGGTGTCGAACCAGGCCTATGCGGCGTTGTACGAGGACGAGAACTCCGCCGCCGCTACCCTGAAACAGGCACAACGCCAGATCGAGGAATTGCGCCGCATGGATCCCCGTTGTGCGGCCTTGTTCGATCAGTTGCAGTCGGCTCGCATCGCGGTTGATGACGTTGCACTGTCCATGCGCGAATACGCTTCGCACGTCGAGGCGAACCCCAAGCGGCTGGAGTGGATCGAGGGACGGCTGGCCGAGTTCCAACGTCTGAAGCGCAAGTACGGGAATACGGTCAAAGAGATTCTGGCGTTCCGCGAACGCGCAGCTCGAGATCTCACGAGCCTTTTGGCGTCCAATGAGAATCTCGCTCAACTCGAAAAAGACCGCTTGACGGCAGCTGGACGCTATCGAGAGGCGGCGCAGCGACTCAGTGAAAAAAGAAAGCTCGCAGCTCGCGTGTTGGAGAAAACGGTCGCTAAAGAGCTGGCCCAGCTGGCGATGCAACGTTGCCGCTTCCAGGTTGCCTTTGCCGAAGCCGGGCCAGAATCCCAGGCAGATCAAGGGCAGCCGGCGCCTTGGGAAACCGCATCGGGCCTCGATCAGGTTGAGTTCTTGTTGAGCCCCAACGCAGGCGAAGATCTCAAGCCCCTGGTGAAGATTGCCTCCGGTGGCGAAGTTTCCAGGATTATGTTAGCGTTGAAGTCCGTCAGAACCCTCGATGGATGCGGCAAGTGCCTGGTTTTCGATGAGGTAGACGCCGGCATCGGCGGGCAGACGGCTGACGTCGTCGGCCAGAAGCTCAAGCGTCTGTCACAGAAAGACCAGGTGATTTGCGTCACCCATCTTCCGCAGATCGCCTCGTACGCCGACCGCCATTACTTGATTGAAAAGCGGGTGGAAAGAGGCAGAACGTTGACGCGGGTTGCGCTGCTGCAACACGAGGCGCGCGTCCAGGAAATTGCCCGAATGATCAGCGGTGAGCGCAAAACCGAGAGCGTGGTCAAACATGCGGCGGAGATGCTAAAGGCCAGCAGCCGTTAGCGGCGCCGCGATGAGTTCCAGGCCTTAGCGCGTCTCCCGATGGCGCTGCTGAAGTCGGATCCATGCCGGCGCCACACTCTGGCGACACGAAGATCCAATCAGACCCATATCGTGGAACCGAAGAAATTCTTCATCGAAACGTTTGGCTGCCAGATGAATCTTCACGATTCCGAAAAGGTGGCTGGCACGCTGACGCAGATGGGTTACGTCCCCACGGACGATCCGTCTGAAGCGGATCTCGTTCTGCTGAATACCTGCAACATCCGCGAGAAGGCGAATCAGAAAGTGTTCTCCCGGCTTGGCTCGCTGCAAAAAAGCTACGGTACCAAGCCAGGCGCCAAAGTAGGGTTATTAGGCTGCATGGCTCAGATGGAAGGGGTGAAGATCTTTGAACGTGCGCCGAACGTCGACCTGGTTGTGGGATCGAGCAGCTACTCGTTTATTCCCGAGCTTGTCGAGAAGCTCGAACAGGGTTCGCGGCATGTGATCGACGTGACACAGGATTCTGACAGATTGTTCGAGACCTATGCCGACAGCCGAGGGAATCCGTACAAAGCGTTCGTCACCATCATGGAGGGGTGCAATCGCTTTTGCTCCTTCTGCGTTGTTCCCTACACGCGGGGTCGTGAGCGAAGCCGCCCGGGGGACCGGGTGCTTTCGGAGATTCGTCGATTGGCTTCCGAAGGCTATCCCGAGGTGATGTTGCTGGGCCAGACCGTAAACTCCTGGCGTGACCCGGCCGGCATCATTCCCTCTTTTGCCGGCCTGCTGCGGCAAACAGCTGCCGTGCCCGGGATCCGCAGAGTTCGATTCACCTCGCCGCATCCCAGCGATTTTCATCCCGAAATCGTCGAGGTTATGGAGACGACGCCCCAAGTGTGCAACCAGGTTCATCTGCCGGTGCAGTCGGGCTCCACGGAGGTGCTGCGGCGCATGAAGCGAGACTACACGCGTGAAGAGTATCTGCGCCGCGTCGAGTTCATTCAGTCCTCGCCATGCGACATCGCTTTGTCCACGGATGTCATTGTCGGGTTTCCCGGGGAAACCCAGGAGGATTTTGAGGAAACCCTCTCGCTTCTCCAACGGGTCGGCTACGACCAGATTTTTTCGTTCAAATATTCCGCGCGGCCCGGCACCGAAGCATTTGCATTGGGCGACACTGTACCTGAAGAGGAAAAGGGCCGGCGTTTAGCGGTGCTTCAGGAGTTTCAGCGCAAGATTCAGACACAGCGCAATGAGCAATTGGTCGGGCGAGAGCTTGAAATCCTTGTCGATGGCAAGAGCCAGAAAAATGCCAGCGAACTGATGGGCCGCACCACGCAGAACAAGATTGTCAACTTCCCAGGTTCTCCAGAGCTTCTTGGAAAATTCGTGAGAGTTCGCGTCAGCCGCGCCTTTCCGAACAGCCTGGCTGGCGAATTGATCTGACGGCACGGGAGCGCCAGGGTTCCTTCCGACCGCTGCTCTGAAGTAGTTTCTTCCTGAGCCGCAAGAGGACAGACATTTCCTTTAGGGCTGAAATCGGAAGTTCCAATGAGGGGTTTCTTCGCCCCCTGCGGCATCGGCCTCCCAGGACATCATCATGAGCTCATTTGGCTGGATCGACTGGGGCATCGTTAGTATCTACATGATTGGAACGATGGTTGCTGGTCTGGCAATGCGGCGCTACGTAGGCAAAGTGGAGCACTTCATCGTAGCCGGGCGCGAGATGGATGTTTACCTGGGCATTGCTTCCCTGGCAGCGACGGAGTTCGGCATCATCACCGCGATGTACACGGCTGAACTCGGCTTCAAGAACGGCTTCGCGGGCGCCACTCCCGGCATTCTGATGGCGCTGGCCATGGCGGCAGTCGGACTCACCGGCTTTGTGATTACCCCGCTACGGAATTCGGGTGCACTCACGATTCCTGAGTTGCTCGATCGAAAGTTTGGCAGGCAGGTTCGTTGGCTCGCGGGAGTCGTCATCGTTCTCGGCGGCCTGTTGAATATGGGCGTGTTTCTTCGAATCGGCGGAGAGTTTCTCATGATCGTGTCAGGTATCCCTTTGCGATACTTGGAAGTGACCATGACGATCCTGCTGCTGACCGTTCTTGTCTACACGACCCTCGGAGGCATGCTCTCCGTCCTGGTAACGGACTACTTACAGTTTCTGGTCATGGGCGTCGGTCTGGTGCTGGTCTCCGTCTTGGTCGCGCTCAAGGTGGGCTGGCCGGAAATCGTCGTCGGCGTGGAATCCCGCCTGGGCCCGGGCGCCTTCAATCCGCTAGTTAGCCCAGAAATGGGCGTGACTTACATTAGCTGGCAGGCGCTGAATCAGCTGGCCGTGGTGCTCACCTGGCAAACAGTCATCCAGAGGGTCCTGGCCTCGCGGGATGCTCGCGTGGCGAGGCGAGTGTACACGCGCACCAGTTTCTACTTCGTGGGGCGTTTTCTGATACCGGCGTTTTGGGGTATGGCAGCCTTGGTCACTCTGGATGCGGTCCGCATGCCATCGAATTCGCTGCATGCGATGCCAGTATTCCTGTCAACTCTCTTACCGAGCGGGTTCATCGGCCTCGTAATCGCATCGATGCTCGCCGCGGAAATGTCGACCGATTCCAGCTATCTCCTCACTTGGAGCAGCATTCTCTACAACGACATCGTCTGCCCGCTGCGTCGCCAGCCCTTCAGCGAGCGCCAGGGGCTCTATGTGAATCGGCTCATCATCGTGGCCATTGGGGTGTTTCTGCTCTTTTATGGCCTGTGGTACCAGCTTCCGGGCAGGGTCTGGGACTACCTTTCGATCACCGGAAATATCTACCTCTCCAGCATTTCTGTGTTGATCATCGCGTGTTGTTACTGGAAACGGGCGAATTCGGTTGGGGCGGTTGCCGCAATCCTGGGGGGCGCTCTGGCGCCAATCGTTTTCCTGCTGAGTGGCCTTGCAGAACACGTCGCCGCCGCCGGGCTCGCATCGTTCGGACTCGCGACGAGCGGGATGATTGCGGGATCGCTGCTGAGCCGCTCGAAGACGCCCAAAGAGCAACCCGTTGCCGTGCCCTAGCCCGTCAGGAGAATCTCGTGCCCAAGCAGCCGTTCTGGTTCGCGCTCACCTGGATATCCATCCTCTGGTATGGCTTCCTGGTATTCTATGTGGGATGGAAGGGATTCGCAGACATCCTGCGCATGATCCGCGACTTGAAGTCTGGGCAACAGCAAGGTCCCACCTTGCAATGAGCAACATCCTTGTTGCCTGGATCGTGACGCTTCCCCTGGTTTTGGCCAGCGCTCGAACGGCGATGACGGCGCCCAGGAACGCCCTCGTCCTTTCCGCAGGCCGGGCACAACAGCCCCAGCCGATCGACATCAACCGCGCCACGCTTGCGGAGCTTCGCAGCTTGCCAGGCATCGGCCCGGCTACCGCGCAAAAGATCCTAGAGTACCGCGCGAAGAATCCGCCCTTTCGCCGTATCGAAGAGCTATTGATTATCCGGGGCATCAGCCGGGGACGCTTGGAGAGGATTCGCAACCGGATTACTGTACGTTGACCCTATGTGCTCGCCTTGCCTAAGATGGTCGTTCGACGGCTATGGGTTCGTTACAGGCTTCGACAGATCCGAGTTGCATCGGTCCGGTTCGGCCAGCTGCCTCATGTTTCTACTTGATAAGGACTTGATAAGGAGGAGAAGGCTTTATGTTTAGATTGATCCCAAAGGAAGAGAAGTTCTTTGACATGTTTGTGCATATGGCCGAAAACGCCCACGAGAGCTCGAAACTTCTCAAAGCACTCATGGGTCCCGATGCCGACGTTCCTAATCTGGCGGAGAGCATCAAGGCCCTGGAACACAAGGGCGACCGCATGACGCACGATCTGTTCGTGAAGCTGAACCGTACGTTTGTCGTGCCGATCGACCGGGAGGACATTTACCGCCTCTCGTCGTGCATTGACGACGTTATCGACCTAATCGAGTCCGTTGCCCGCCGCATGGTGCTCTTCAAGGTCGGCAGGGCCAGCGAGCCAGCTCAGCAACTGGCACATCTGCTGACGCGCAGCACCTCTGAGGTGGTTGCAGCGGTTTCAGAGCTGAAGAATGGATTGACGGTGATGGAGCACTGCATCGAGATCAATCGGCTCGAAGATGAAGCCGACCACATTTATCATCTCGCGCTTGGGCAGCTTTTTGATGAGGAGAAGGATCCGATCTCGCTAATCAAATGGAAGGAGATCTACGAAACGCTGGAAACATCCTTGGACAAATGCGAAGACGTGGCGAATGTCATCGAAAGCATCGTCCTCAAGAATGCTTGAGCGGCGCAGTATTCGACATTCAAGACGAAGGGTGTGATGGCGCTGCTCGATTGGAAGCCGGTCATGGGCGTGCGCAGAGCCGTTTGGCGATGAAGCCTCTAGGGCAGAGTGAGGCTCACCACAGCATTCGGATGGATTTCACGACAACATAGCTGATAAGCCCACAGATTGGGAAGGTGAGGACCCAGGCCACAACGAGATCGCTAGTCACTCCCCATCGGACGGCCGAAGTTCCCCGCGCCGCTCCAACACCCACAATAGCCGTCGAGATCGTGTGGGTCGTACTAAGAGGAATGCCCAGCCGACTCGCCAGTTCGATCGTGCTGGCGGCCGCCATCTCCGCAGCAAAACCTTGATGCGTTTGAAGCTTGGTCAGGTTCATTCCCATCGTTTTCATGATTTTCCAGCCGCCCGTCACCGTTCCTAATGCCATAACTGCTGCGCAGAGCAGAATCACCCAAAATGGAATGACGAAGCTCTTCAGGAAACCAGTCGAGAACAGGGCCAGAGTGAAGGCACCCATGAATTTCTGGCCATCGTTGGACCCGTGACTGAAGGCCATGAACGCAGAGGACAGGATCTGCAACCCTTGGAACAAACCACGAACCTGGCCAGGAACGGATTTCCGAAAGGTCCAGGAGATCAACGAGATCATAATCAAGCCGCCGACGAGCCCAAGAAAGGTTGAAAAGAAGAGCCCTTGAATCACCTTCTTCCAACCCGCCCAGACCAGGACAGAAGGGCCGGCAGTTGCCAGTCCTCCACCGGCAAGCCCCGCCACCAACGCGTGGGATTCGCTCGTCGGAATCCCCCAGCGGGCCGCCAGTGTCGACCAGATGATGATGCCGGTCATGGAGCCACCCACCGTGACCAAGTCCACCGCCGCCGGGTCGATAATGCCCGTTCCGATCGTTGCTGCGACTGCGGTGCCCGATAATGCCCCAACCAGGTTCAATCCCGCTGCCATCGACACGGCCTGAAGTGGCGAAAGGGAACGTGTCGCTACCACGGTGGCGATCGCGTTGGGCGCATCGGTCCAGCCGTTGACGAATTCCGCTCCCAGGATCAGCAGCAGCACCACCGCAAGACCGAGACTGATTTCAGGCATCCTTTTCTCTCTTCCGGCCAGTTCGGACAGCGCCCCGAAACGAGCCCTCCGATGACTACGCCGATCGACTCGGCAGATCCGTTGCCTCCGAAGAACGCGGCAACCCTAACGAAAGGATCGATAAATGTCAAACTCCGGCGTCGAGTGGCAGCGCGGCGGCCACGCGGGTCGCGCCAATGAGCGCCAATGAACTCTTCCTTGTGGTTCCTGCGGCGCCTGTGGAACAATCTAGTGTAGTGTCCAAGAAGTAAATGGACAGTTGGTTTTGAGGTTTTCTGGTTCTGGGTTGAGTACAACCGGGCTGAATTTGCTCAAGAGTCTGACGACACCGCGAGAGTTTTGCCACGATGGATTCGACCGTGGCTGTCCAAACAAAGGGTTTCGGCTTTTCATTCCA
>VFZK01000074.1 GCA_016871215.1 Acidimicrobiia bacterium
TCTGAGTCTGACTTTGTTCGAAAGAAGGCTGATTTTACAGGTACTTTCAGAGATTGAGCCCGCACCTGCTCAGCGGCCTATGAGCAAACAACTGAACCTATTCAACTTATAGTTGGACACTAGTGTTGTCAACCAGCTTATTTCCGAGAAACGATGAACTCCTGTGCGATGATCGCCAGCCGAGGTTCTCCCCAGGGATCGGGCACGTCGAATTTGGAATAGACAAAGACGAATCGATCGGAACCGGTGACCGCCAAGCTTGGGTTGTTGCAGCTGTTGGCATCGTTTTGCGTCTTCCAAGGCTTCACCACCGCCACATCGTTGCCCCAAAGTTCGCCCTTGCCGTCGCCGCAGAACATCAAAAAAGCCCCGGGCCTGCCATAAGCACGCACCGCAATTCCGTTCGCCAGCATCAGTCCGGGCATAGTCCCGGAGCTCGCTGGACGTAGAGCTTTGGCAACGGACCACGTTTTCCCCTGGTCCGTCGACCGCCGGATGAACATCGGGCCGGCGCCTGAGTAGATTCCACGAGTGCGGTAGAGCACAACCCAAGAACCGTCGGCGAACCGCGGCTCCAGGTGAGCGCGCCAGTTTACAAACCAGGGTCCCGAGCTGAAGGCGGGTATGACGGCTGCAATCTTCCAGTTGCGTCCACGGTCGGAGCTTCGCCAGACGTAGTTGAGCGAGTCCGCCGTAAAGGTCCCGTCCGAGCGAAGGTCTGACATTGGCCGTATTTCGCTTTGCGCATCCTCGGTCACGAGCAACGAGCCTTCTCGAAGCTGGACCACCGGCCCACCGTCACCGGCCCAGGGGTAGCCAAGCGGAACCAGCCGAACAACCTTGCTCGTCTTCTCGCCGTCTCGGACCTCAGCCACCGTGCCGAGCAGAAGAGTCTCTGGATCCCAGTACGAAACTTCTTGCCGCCACTTCTTTTCGCCGGGTTTCCGCGTCAGCAGCGGGATGCCCTGCAACTCCCGAGGAATGTCTCCAAGCCGGTAGTAGTTGCCGCTGCGCCGGTTCTGGCCGCCAGAGCTGTAGCGAATGCCTGTCGCCTTGACATACGGCTGGATCTTCGAGTCAGGGAATTCGATGGTCTTTTCGCCAAAACGGATTTCCTCGCCATCTGCCAGCCGAAATGTGCGTTCGGCCACCGGTCGCTCGTTAGTCTTGCTTGCTTGCCGCTGGACGACGTCATAGCAGGCAAAGTGACGCCAGTTCCGACCGCCGTCGCCAGACAGATAGTTGAGCCACTCGGGCGGCCGCGTGTATCGAGGGTCTTCGCCTCCTACATAGACTCGGACAAGCAGTTGCCCGTCTCTGAGCCGAGACGCCGACGGCCACATATAATGGCCGAATCGTTCGAAGCCGATCCTGGCGGCGTTACCCTCTTGATCTTCGACATTTCCTTCCGGACCGAACATCACAACGTGAGGCTTACCGGCGCGGACTTTGACTCCAATGTCTGGCGCTTTGCCCGGCAACGACATGCCCATCAAGTAGCGCTTGGCTATCGCTTCATGGACAGCGGTCAGCGCGGCGTTGCGGCGCGCGGCGAGAGTCGGTTCCTCCAGGCCGGGCACTCCTTGCTCTTTGCCCCATTGCAGCACCTTTTCTTCAGCCGACGGATTGGTGACGTGGGGTCGATAGTTGAGGTAGTCCGGGACGCTGTCGCCGTATTCCGCTGGCCAGACTGCGCTGCTGGCCACGGTCAACCCGAAAATCCCCATGCCCAGCAGTGCTCGGAACGCTGGAGAGTGGCAGACGACCGAGATCGAAAACGTTCGCATGAACAACCTCCTTTTTGGACTGGCTTCCTGCAGCATGGCGAAGCCCGGCGGCCAGTGCCGACGGGAACCGTTCTTGAGCGCAAGCTGCGTGATAAACTCCAGCACGCCCGGGGTGTTCGTCGTGCGCCACGCCAGTGTCGTTTGTTCGGTCGCTACAACTCATGCTGGCTCGAATGAGACACCGGAAGCATCGCCGAGCGCCCAGTGCGCTCGAAGCACAAACGAAACACTGGCGGCCCCTAGCGCTGACCGTGGCTATCTCAGCAGAACGAGAGCAACATTCTCGTTTCATGGCGCATTGCGGTCTAACAGTCATCCTGGAGCCCTGGGTTTTCCACTGGCCTGCAACTTCAACTTCCGTTTGCAACGCCGAAAGTATCGTGGGAATGAGTCAGGGGGGCCACAACGACCGGCAGAGCTGGCAGAGGAGGAATTCAAGTGTCTCAAGACTCGTCTTACCGCGTGTTTCTCAATGGACAATTGGTGCCTAAATCGCAAGCTGTCGTTAGTGTGGACACAGTGGCGTTCAAATACGGAGCCATGGTTTTTAAGGCATACGAGCCTACTGGAATGAGTCTGCCGGGCAACTCTTCGTTTTTCGTTTGGACGATCATTCGAACCGCCTGGAGCAGTCGGTTCGTCTGATGCGCATGGACAGTGCGCTGACAGCATCCGATTTCTCGACTGCCGTTCTCCGAACGCTGCGCGAAAATGCGGTTCGACAGACCGTGCACATCCGGCAAATGGTTTATGTCGACGGCCAGGGAGAGATGTTCGGTGTGGGACCCATCGGCCATGCTGTGGTCGTGACGCCCAAAGGAGGTTGGTTTGACGACAAGCCCGGAGTCCACGCATGCTTCAGCTCCTGGCAGCGTATCTCCGATCACTCGATGCCGCCCCGCATCAAGTGCGCAGCAAACTACCAGAACGGGCGTTTAGCCCTTTTGCAGGCTCGCCTGGACGGATACGACAGCGTCATTCTCTTGAACTCCGCCGGGAAGGTGGCTGAGGAACCTAGAGCGTGTGTCTTCGTCCGGCGAGGAAATCAAGTCGCAACGCCGCCGATTACAAGCGGCATCCTGGAAAGCATCACACGTTCCACGCTCATCCAGCTCTTCGGTGATCTGCATGGAATCGAAGTCATCGAAAGAGAGATCGATCGAACCGAGTTCTACCTTGCCGACGAAGCCTTCATCTGTGGCACCGGTTTGGAGGTGGTCCCCATCTTATCCATTGATCGCCACCAGATTGCCAAAGGCCAACCTGGCCGGTTGACCACGACCGTGCGGGAACAGTACTTCCAAGCGGCACGCGGAGAGATGCCGCAGTACCAACACTGGCTTACGCTCTGCTAGGCCGGATTTCGTCACAAACGCTCCCCAGGTGAAGTGTGCAAACGGCTTGACCGTGGCGCAGAAGACACCGTCCTTTCGCTGCCAGCTAATGGAACCGGATGGCGTAAAGATCGGCGTCGCGCAAGACAAACCGCAGGCGAACAGGGCGGCCGGCCAGGTCTGTCAGCCGGCTTCCCTGGCGAAATGGGACTGGGTACTCGATCGCGTCGCCGAAGATTTCGGGGATTTCCTCCAGCGTGAAACCAGGAATCGGACGGCCATCTTCATCCTGAATCTCCATGCGGATGCTGCCCGCGGCTGACGTTGAAAAGTTCATTTCAAGTTCGTCTCCTTCGAAAATTACCAGCTTCGTCACAAACTCGCCTCCGGCTAAGGGTGCATGAACAGAAACGAACCCATCCATGCGGATCGTGAAGCGGCGAACGTTCGACGAGTTGTCGCGCCAATAGTGCTCGACGGTATAGAACGACAGTTCGGTGGGAGCCGTCGCGATATGCGACGGCGTTTCGATCAAGCCCCAGGCTGGTCCATTGTCGCCGTAGACCCAGTTGTCGCTCAGCGGGCCAGGCCGGATGAAGGCCTCCCCCCAGCGGCGGAAGTGGAGCCCATCACGGCTCGTCATGAACAGTGCGTCGGTGACCGCGGTGCCGTAACGCGGCGATACTTTGGAGCGGGCCTCCCGGTGCTCGCGGTTGGGCAACAGGCGCATTGCCTCTGACCAGCCCCGGTCCTGATACCGTTTAGGGAAACCCATCAGGATATGGGGAGCACGGTGGTAGGGAGCAATCTGGTTGGTGTAGAGCTCCTCGTCCGGAGAGCCTGGATAGCGCAGCCACTGCGGCTCATTCCAGTGAATAAAATCGGTAGAGGTGGCGGTCATGATGTCACGCACGTAGCGGTGGCCTTCGTCGGCTTTGGCCTGCTGCGACCGCTGCGCTCCCGTCACGGTGTTGCGGAAGTCGCGAAAGTAGGCGCGGTAAAGCTTGTTCACCGGATCCCAGAACGCAAGATTCTTCGAGTCGAAGTAGCCTTTGGTGATGATGGGATCGAGGCTGATGGGCTTCCAATGAAAACCGTCCTTCGAGCCGAGCGCATACAGAGCACGTTTTCCCACGATCGTCATCTTGTACTCTTCGCCGGGCCGGCAGGCGGGATTGGGATCCTTGTAAACCGCCACATGATCTGCGCGCAGCTTGTCGACTCCCGGAATTTTGACGGTGTCTTCGGCCAGGACAATATTGTTGCGAGTGGAACCCTGATAGCTGACCAGGTTCAATTCCGGACGTTCCCAGTGAATCGCGTCGCGGCTCTCCGCGTAGCATAAAAAAGGAGGGTGCCCAAGCATGTCTTTGGCGCCGAGATCGTACTGATTCGAGCCAAAATACATGCGGAAGCGGTCTCCATCCCGGAAGACCGTGCGATAGGCGCCGGCATTGCCTTCCCAGGGCTTGTCGGTGACCAGGGCGACCTCACGCCTCTCGGGTTGATGCAGGCGCAGCTCGGCTGGCGGGGAAAGGTGAGCAATCAAATAGTCGTCGACGAACAGCTCGCGCCGCGAGCCAATACGAATCGGCTCTTCGGCAGCGAGAGGAACAAGCGCCAAGAGAACCAGCGTTGTCCCTGTCAGGACCTTTGTCAGAATAGGAGCCCGCTTTGAAAACATATTGTTGTCCCTTTCTCATTCACCCTGGCCCAATCGAGTCTCAGGCCGAGCGTCTGTCCTCTGTCTGAAGATGATGGTGCCTCCCTCACGTCAGGCCGAACTGCGCCAGGTGCGCGCGCGACTGTTTCATCGCCCGGTGGATGGCCTCCAGTGGCGGCCCCTCGCCGCCCTGAAACTCGACCTCGACGCTGAAGGGGCCAGCGTAGCCGGCCTGTTGAAACAGGCCGAGCAGTCTTCCAAAATTCACATGGCCCTCGCTCAGCGCGGGGAAATTCCACTCCCGCATGCCGCCGATTTTGTCTTTGAGATGACAGTGCACGATGAGCGGCAGCGCCTCCGGCAGATCGGCCTCGGCCGGGACGCCCGCGAAGTACTCGCTGTTTGCGGTGTCGTAGTTGATCCGTACGGCCGGATGGTCGACCTGCTCGACCAGCCGGCGCGTCCTCTGGCCCGTGCTGGTCAGCGTGCCGTGGATTTCAATGCCCATGACCACCTGGCGGGTGATAGCCTCATCGGCCAGCCCATGGATGCCCCGCAGGAAGGCGGCTTCGTCCTCATCCTCATTGGCCGGGCCACCCACAGCCGTGTTCATGATTCCAATGCCGAGGCGCTCGCACAGGCGTAGCGCTCGCCGGGCATCCGCCTGCCCAGTGGGTGTGGTCAGATCCGAATGCGCGCTGAGGCTGATCGGAATCAGGCCGGACGCGTTCAGCTGGCGGAGGAGCCGGCTGATCGCCCGTTCATCGGCCTCTAACGGCACGTGCTCGACGACGCCTGGGATCGCCGCCAGCTCGACGTAGCGATAGCCGGCCACGGCAATGCCTTCCAGCGCAGTCGCCAGGCTGTAGTGATGGTAACTGCCGGTGTGCGCACCCAAACGATTCTGCATCAGCCGATTCTTTCCTCTCACTGACTCGAAGCGGCGCGCAGCAGCTCGAGAACCTGCCGCGGCGCCATGCATGAAACCCAAAGCCCCGCCCAGCGTCAGCCACTTTACCACGAGCAGAATTCAGTGGCGCATCACCGTTGGGCCACCGACCGCCACCAGGCCGGCCCACCCGTTGGTGCAGCGGCCCTTCGCCGCAACGTGGGTGCGAATCGAATCGGTACCCAGCGGGAGCTGCAGGTCATCGCATTCCCGCAAGGACAGGGGCCAAACGCCCGCCCCGGTCCCGAGCCGTTCGGCAAACGCTTCGCGGCTCTGTTCTTCCCAGCGCATGATCATTCTGCCGGGTGGGTGCCTACGCACCGCCTCCGCGTGTCTGCCGGCGAGCACCTTGTATATCCGGCGCCGTGGCGTTTCGGGCACTCAAGATGAACCGGCTTCGACCAGTTCTGCAGCTGCTCGGCTGCGCGCTGAGCGCTAGGCCGCTTCGAGCACGCGCATTCCGATCAGGCCGGTGAGCGCGTCGCAGGCGGAAGGCGCATCTTGGACCACGCAATCTACGAAACGATCGATCTGAGAGGCGTAAATCGGCGCGCTAATGTGGCTAGCCGGCGCCGGCCCGGCCGGTCGGTAGACTCCGGGTACGCCGCCCAGGGAATGGCGCACCTCGGCCGGGAACGTCCGGGCATAACCTGCAATGCCGAACACCTCCAGCGCGCCGTGCGGGCTGTCTGAATAGACATGATGCCAGGCGGCTTCAACCTCAGCTGTCATTCCGTTGTCGTATTCGATGAGCACTGTGGCTGTATCTTCCACCTGGATCGGCTGAAAATACGTTCCGATACGCGCGAACACTCTGACGGGCTGGACGTGATCTCCGAATACGAATGAAATCGTATCGATCGAATGGATGCTGAGATCGGTTCGCCAGCTGCCTCAGCGAGGCGGGATGCAGATTGCCCAACGCCTTCACCTGGACGCGCGGATTGGCGAGCAGGCTCGGCAGGTGGAACTCGTGCACAATGGCTCCCGTCCCCAACACCCCGATGCGCAAGCGGTCTGACATGACGTTTGACCCTCAGGGCAACCTGCTGTGGTACTCGGCCGGAAAGGTTGTCGACTGCCGGAAGGCCTCGGCGTATCGCACGCTGGCCTGCAGCCCCCGAAAGGCAGAGCAGATCTCCATGAACTCGAGCAGCGTCAAGCCGTACCGTTGTTGCATCAACTTAAGCTGACTTTGATGCGCCGACAGCATCTGCCGCTTGAGCGCCATCGTTGCGCTGATGTCGACGTAGGTTTGCGGGACGAAATTGATCCCGGCGATGGTGTCCATGAAGTGCAGGTCGGGGACCGTCTCTAGCGGCGGGTGCTGGCTCTGGATGTTCTGCTGCACCACCATGACCCGGATGCTCCGCAGGATTTGCCCCGTGGCAAGATGATCGGGGTGATAGTCGTTCACCGGGTCATGCGTGATGATCACGTCAGGCCGGGTCTCCCGCACCAGCTCGATGTAGCGTTGGCGGGTCTGATCGTTGTCGTACAGGTGCCGCTCGGGAAATCCCAGCCAGATGGGTTGGGCGCCGATGACGGCGGCCGAGGCGCACGCTTCGGCCTGGCGGAGGCAGCTGATCTCGTGCTCGGGCAGTGTAGTGGAGCCGCCGGCGCCATCCGTAGAAACCGCCATAAACACTGTATCGCCCCGCTCGGCGCAACGGGCCAGCGTGCCAGCGCATAGGATCTCCAGGTCATCCGGGTGAGCGCCGACGGCAAGGATTCTCATAGGATCTCCGAATATGCCTGCACTGAATCGTCACCGCAGATACTTGCAGGCGGCTTGGCGGAAGGTGGCGGCGCGTTCGCGTACCACACTTTCGCCGTCGCGCATCGTCACGCCGAAGCCGGAGCTGAGGCCCGGGTCCGACACGCCGATGCTGATGTTGAGCGCGCGCGCCAGCAGGGCGTCGGTGTTGGGCAGCATCCCTTTGCGGTAGCGCATGCTGCCGCCTCGGCTGGTGTAAGGCGAGCAGACAAAGGGGCATTGCACCGGTGTGACGGTGCGCTGCTCGAGGATGTGCTCCATGTTGTTGTATACGTGCCAGCCCGCTTCGGACAGCACTTTTGTGCCCAGGTCGGCGGCAAGGCGGCGGGCGATCTCCGCCGTGGGCAGCAGGACGGTCAGCATCGTCCCGATGTCGCCGTTCGGATCGGGTGACTCGCGGAACTCCAGCCCTGGCAGGTCGGCGATCAGGTCGTGATAGAGCTTTTGGTTGGTGCGGAGGTGGCTGAGCAGCCTGGGCAGCTTGCGGATCTGCGCGAGCAGGATGGCCGCCTGAACCTCGGTGAAGCGCAAATCGAGCCCAATGAAAGGCCGCTGGCCGATTTCGACGCCGGTGCGCAACGGCGAATGCCCCTGGTCGTGGAAGGCAAAGGCGCGGCGATAGGTTTCTTCATCGTCGGTGATCACCATACCGCCATCGCCGGAGGTGATGGTTTTGTAGACGTTGAAGCTGAAGGCACCGGCGTGCCCAATGGCGCCGATCGGACGCCCTCTGTAAGTGGCGCCCGCCGCCTGTGCGCAGTCCTCGATCAGCAGCAGGCCGTGTTGGTCGGCAATGGCCCGCAGTTCGTTCAAACGGGCAGGCACACCCGTCATGTGCACGACCATGATGGCCTTAGTGCGGGGGGTGATCTTGGCTTCAACATCGGCAGGATCAAGATTGAAAGTTCGATCAATTTCTGCCAATACCGGCACCGCCCGAGAGAAGATGATGGACGACATGCTGGCGACAAAGGTGTAGCCAGGGACGATCACTTCGTCGCCCGGGCCGACGCCCAGTCCGCTCAGGGCTGTCAGCAGCGCCGACGTACCCGAGTTGACCGCCACGGCATAGCGCACGCCGGAATGTTGTGCCCACACGCGCTCGACCTCGTAGACTTTGCCCTTGAAGCGCGGGTCCACTTCGGCCCCCAATGAAATGCCATAGCGGAACAAGTAGCCGCTTTTCAGCACTTCCAGCACTTCTGCGATTTCCTCTTCGCCGATCAATTCCATCCCTGGGCCAGGCATCGTGTTCTCCTTTGGGTGATGTGAGCGCGGTCTGGCTTGCGCTCACACCAGCATGTATCTGACAAAGTGCTCACGCAGGTCGCGGGCTGTGGTCCAAGGATCGAGCTCCCAGTACTTGGGGCTGAGCAGCTCGCACGACCACCAGCCATCAAAGCCGGTCGCCAAAACGGCGTCCACCCACTCCTTGATCGGGATGCGGCCTCCGCCGGGCCAGACATCGCGCCCTCGCTGATCGGGGCCGCCGCGGTCGCCATTGGCCTCCAGCGAGTCGCACACGTGGGCGCAGAAGATGTAGCGCTTGTCGAGCCGGGCGATTTGATCTGGCGTTGCCCCGCTGTCCCACATGTGCCAGAAGTCGATCACCAGGCCGATGTTGTCGCGCTCGGCGTCATCGATCACCTGCAGCGCCTGCTCGAGTTTGTGTAAATGGGCGAAGGCCAAAGGCTCCAAGTAGAAACACACGCCGTGGCGCTGGCCGATATCGCCGATGGCCTTCAGGTTCTTGGCCGTCAAGGCCCGTACCTCGGGCCAGGATCGGTCACCGATCCCCTTGTAGGAACCGGTGGGATCGAGTGGACCGGTCAGCAACTGCACCATCGGCCGGCCGATCTGTCCGGCCAGCGCGCAGATCTCCTCGCACTCTCGCAACAGGGCGGTGTATTCCTCCGGCCCTTGGCGCTCGATGTCCTGCACATAGCCCAGGCCGACCGGAGGCAGGTCGTCGAAGAGCGGCAGCAGCCGGTCGAGACGATGGCCGGTATCCAGGTAGCGGCGCAGTTTGGCGCCGACGATCTCGATTCCCTGGTAGCCCGTCTCTTTCGCTATGCGGATGTCGGTCAGCAGCGTGCAATGCCTGGTCGTTAGCCCGTGCAGTGCGACAATCATGGCACATCCTCCGTTCGGCTGGACAGCGACCGGCAGCGACGCGAGATCGAGGTACGTTCGGGCAGGGCGTCAAGGCGCGGCTTGACCGGTGCCGGCCGGCACGCGCGCCTCAACCGCGGCTGGTCTAACTGTCGACGGGAGCCAGCCCAAGGTTCGGTCCGGAGCTGCCGACATTGTTCAAACGCCAGGTCAGAGACAATAGACATGGGTCACGCGCGTATCGAAAATCTCATCTTACCTGATACAACGGGGCGAGGCCTTGGGCAATCCGAGGTTCGGAAAGCCCGCATCATGAATGGAAAGTCCAATTTCAACGTACTGCCGATCTGCCGTCGATCCCGCCGTCTCATGTTCTGGGAATGAATCCTGGGGCTGGCTCCCAAGGACCGTTGGGGTACCAGTATTCGACGGCCAGTTCCATGTCTTGCACTTCGATGGGCAGTTCGCCAATCAGGCGTTCGTTGCGCTGAATCACGTGCAAAGAAACGTCGTTGCTGCCCAAGCGCACTAGCGAGGTGGGTACCTCATAATTCTGCCAGGTCGTAAAACTTGGATTATATGCGCCCGGCTCCATCGGGTTGAGGCACTTCAGTGCTTCGCCGTTAAGACGCATTTCCAGCTTGTCCATGACCGTCAAATTCGTAAAGTGGACGAACAAGCGAATGGACTTGACTCGAGACCCGGCCTCGACGACGGCGTCGGCCACAGCGAGCTGAATGGCTACTGGCTCGGTCCCCAACATCGCTGGAATCTGTCGCGGGTGGGGCATGCAGTTCGGGAAAGCATGATCGGTTCGCATCACGACGTAGCGCTTGTTCTTGTGCCTGAGTCGGAGCGCATCGCCAATATCGTCGAGTGCTGCCCGATGATCGTGATTGTAGGAAGCCGTCGTGCCGAACCAATTGAACAGATACAACCCATCTGCGCCGTTGCGCCAGTGCCGGGCAGCGACAGCGGCAATCATGTCCTGCGTCAAAGGCAGCAAGATCGGCGGGTTGTAGGAAACCCGCGTCACTCCTCCGGTGTGGCCGGCGCGGTAAGCCTCTTCGATGGCCGGATGGATACGCGCCGTGGTTTTGGGGGCCAGCTCAGCCCACTCGCGGATGTCTTCTTCCAGGTCAGCGGCAAAGAAGGTGGATGGTATGACGATGTCCACCAGATCGTCCTGGATCCATGCCGGTACATCCAACCCCAACCGGCGGGAACCGCCAATCGTGTTCGGAACTCGTACCGCCAGGCCCACTGGTTTGTTCTTTCTTGCTCCTATGCGATCCAAAATCTTTCGGGTGTCCCGGATTAACTCGGTCATCACGGGAACATGTTTCTCCTCCTCGCCGAACTTGAAATACCCGGGCACCCGCATGAAGTCGTAAAGGAAGCCGTTAACATCGTAGCGCTCACAGGCTTCAGCCATGATGTCCAGCCGCAGCTGACGCACTTCAGGATGGGCATAGTCTTGTAGCGCTTGGAGAGCCTGGGCCAGACGGAGAGGCCAGGCTTTTGCACCCTCCTCACCGATGAGGTACTCCGGGTGCTCTGCGTAAAATCGGGAGCCGATGAGACGAACGATGCGGCCTTCGCTGTCGGAATGGTGCCAATCGTTCATGCTCAAGCGAAACCAGAAATCGATACCCAAACGGCGGGCTTCCTGAACTTGGACCTCCAGCGGGTCGATGCCTTGGTCCCAGAGCCGTTTCAGGTTTTCAGCATGTCGCCAAAATCGGACATCTCCCAACTTCGCGCCCTGCTTGAACCGGTCAACGATAAATTCCATGCCCTTCACTTTCGTTGGATACGAGACGGTATAGCCGCAATCCGGCCCCAGGGCGCACACATAGGCGTCGACGGGCGTTCGTTCAAAGAATCCCATATGAGCCTGGGCGACCTTTTGGGGGTCCATGGGAGGATTGTAGAAGCTTTCCTGGCCGTGGTTCTGATCCCACATGATGCGGTAAGTCTTGCGTAACCTGCCTGCGGGCTTGGCTGCTCCTGCAACCGGAAGCGATTGGGAAACCAACGCCGGTGCCACTGCCTTGGCAGTGGCTACCGTACTGACTGCGAGACCGGTCGTCAGGAACGTGCGTCGTTTCATCGGGAAACTCCTGGCAGCGCAGGCCGAAGAGGTAGGTCTGCCCTCTGTCGATTTAATCGAGTCGAGCTATATAGCACCAACTCGTGGAGGGCTGCCGCCCTTGATGTTCTGCTCATGGAACCCACGGCGACAATCATGACGCACCCTCCGTTCGGCTGGACAGCGACCGGCAGCGACGCGAGATCGAGGTGCGCCCGGGCAAGGCGTCAAGGCGCGGCTTGGCCGGTGCCGGCGGGCATGCTCGCCTCAACCGCGCCCGATCAGACCGTGGATGGGAGCCAGCCCAACGTTCGGGCTGGAACTGCCGGTATTGTTCAAACGCCAGGTCAGAGACAATAGACATGGGTGACGCGCGTATCGAAAACCTCATCCAACCTGATACAACGGGGCGAGGCCTTGGGCAATCCGGTTGACGTTTTCAGCTGCCATGGCTACCCGATTCTGGATGGTGCCGTCGGTGCCGCCAGCGACATGCGGCAACGCCACGACGTTTGGCAGTTGGAATACCGGTCGTGCTGGGTCAGGAGGCTCCTCCGAGAAGACATCCAGGCCGGCGCCGCCCAGGCGGCCCTGCAACAGCGCCGTGTATAGCGCGGCCTCGTCCGCCAGCGCCCCGCGGGCCACGTTAATCAGGCAAGCGGTGGGCTTCATCAGCCCAATCCGGCGGGCGTCGAGGATGTGGCGGGTCTGATCGTTGAGGTGTAAGTGCAGCGAGAGGTAATCACTCTCGGCAATGACGCGGTCCAGATCGGCCGGTGTACCCAGGAAGTCTGGACCGATTTCACGGACAATCTCGGGCTCGATCTGGCGGACATCGATGCCCAAGATCCGCATCCCAAAAGGCTTGGCACGCCGGGCCAGTTCCTGACCGCTTGCCCCAAAGCCGATCAAGCCCAGCGTCGCGCCAGCCAGCGTATGGCCCAACGGCTGTCCAAAACCACGCGCGCGAAACACGGCGCTGGCCTCGTGGTAGCGTCGCGCCAGCATCAGGATCATCATCATGGCGCACTCGCCGAGCGCCGCCCCGGAGGAGGTGCCCGGGCAGTTCGCGGCTAGCATCCCCCTGCCGCGAATATACGGGAGATCCACGTGGTCGAGGCCGGTGCCGAGGATCTGCCACAACTGGCAGTTCACGGCCACATCCATCATCGCATGCGTCCCCACTGAGCCCCCGGAGTCCAGGACGACTTCGACCCCCGCAAACTGCGGCGCCAATGGCTGGCCCTCGTCCAGAAGCGCCAGGTCGTGTGCCCGACCGATCAGCGCCATGATCTGTTCGTGCCACATCGGGTCGATGTGCTTTTCTGGTAACCACAGGACTTTGATGCGTCGCATCGTCAGGGCTCACTTTCGGAGAGGTGCGGCGCTGTCGATCACCTTCTTGCAGCTTTCGAACAGCATCCACTCATCGCCACCGACCATCAGCACCCGTGCGCCTTGCTCGATACGTTTTTGCATCAGTGGCATGTGATCCGGGTAAAAGCTCACCCCAGCCGGTTTGCCGGCCTTGTGGGCGGCGACCAGCACCCGCTCAACGGCCGCCTCCACTCTGGGATGCGCGTAGTCCAGTGGCACGCCCAACGCCACGGACAGGTCGGCGAGGCCGAGCACAAACGCATCCAGCCCGTCGACCGCCAGGATGTCGTCGATGGCGTCTACTGCCTCAACGGTCTCGACGATGATCATGGTGACCAGGCTCGGCTGGCTGCGCGGATAATAGTCGCGGTCGAAGCCGTACTGGTAAGCGCGCGACGGGCCGTAGCTACGCGTGCCCCGCGGGGGATAGTGACAGGCCTGGACAAGCTTCTCGACGTCCGCCACCGTCTTGAGCAGCGGGATTACGACACCGCCCGCACCCATGTCGAGTGCCAGCCGGATCTCGTCCGGGTCGTTGCGCCCGAAACGCACGATCGGTGTGCACGCGTAGCCGTGCACTGCTTGCAGCTGCGCCTGGATGCCCACCGGCGTCTGTGGCGCATGTTCACCATCGATGATGATGTAGTCAAACCCGGCGACGGCGAATAGCTCGGCAATAGCCGGCACGCCGAGACGCAATTGCGCTCCTAATGCGACTCTGCCGGTCGTGATCAGTTCCTTGAGGTGATTCTTCATGTCAGTGCCATTTGCTTTGCAGGGTGAGCAGGCCGCCGCCCGCAACTGGTTTGCCTGGTCAACAACCGTGAGCGTGTTCTCACACTCGACCCACACAGACTTCAACCCACGGGTTGTGGGTCCATTCTGTCTCATTGGTGTGCGCGGAGTCCATTCTGGAGTGTTTTGCCTACACTATGCCCAGATCGATTCAAGTGGTTCGCGTAGCGCCGTGCAAGTCAGCAGCGCGAGCGGCCGGGAGCGCTGTCGGCGGGAGGCGCTAGTCCCACCAGGCGGCGCTGACTTTGATGACCGTCAGCAGCTATCCGCGCACAGCGCAACTCTCGCGTATGGATGTTTCAACCGGCTCTCGCTGCCTGGCAGTCAATTCGACTGACCCTCTTTGCACGCGAGAGCGGAGCACAGCCGCGCGGGCCAGGGCTTTTCAGAGTGCGGACCCGCAGCCCTTTGCCATGTCTGCTAGGGAACAAAAGTCAATGTCTTTCTTGGAAACGCGAAAACCGCTGCGCTGAGGGCATCATCGCAGTTCACTTCGTGGGACCTTCGCCAAGTTTCGATAGGAACCAGGCTGCGGCCTCCTGGTGAGCGTTGGCGGGAGCTCTATGATCTTCGGTGGGGATGACATGGAGCTCGACGCGCGCCGGTTTGCCTTCAGCGATCGAGGCTTCTACCAAGCGGCGCGTAAAGGCAATGGCGTGGTCTGTGCCAACGCGAACATCGTGGTGGCCGATGCTTACCCAAACGTACCTACCTGCCAGCTTACCGGCAAGCGTCACTGCCGCTAGAGTGTTTGTGTTCGAATGCTCCTCCATGCCCTCGAATTCCCTGAGTGTTAACAGGTCGGTCACGGGAGCGATAGCGGCAATGGCCTGGACGCGCGGATCCACGGCAGCCCAGTGAAGCGCTGCCAGGCTACCTCGTGAGATCCCGCAAACCCCAACCTTTGTTGGATCCGTGTGTCCTTTCTCGACGAGATAATACAGCACGGCGGTGACCTTCGCTGCGAAGCTCGGCATCAGGGTCTCTCCTTTTTCCAATCGAGCGCGCCAACCCTGAAGCCCTTTTGGCTCGCCGGGCTTGAGATCTTCTCCATGGCACGGCATATCCAACGAGACACAGAGATAACCTCGTCTTAGCAGTAACCGCCCCGTATCGATGATATGACCGGCGCTGAGCGATTCTTCAATGCTGCGCCTGGGTGGAATTTCGCGGCAGCGGGCCGGTACACCAGCAAGAGGAGTCTCTGAGCCGGATCGACTGGGCCGTCGAATTTCTTGCTGCCCGCATTCGGCTGCGGCAAGGGTGAAAAGATTTGCGGGTCTTTCCAGCTGGGATCGTGTGTTGGTTCACCGAGCACGAAACCGTTGAGTTTTGTCTCTAGCTGGTCACCCGGCGCCGCATTGAACAACACCAATCGCAGCGTAACGTCCCGGACGCGGTCTGCGGCGGCGGCTACATTGTCGGCAACGTGGAGGCGAAAGGATGAGGACCTCCCGTCGTTGGCGAGTACCGCGGGCAGCTCCCGATCCTCATTGCGATTGAAATATCCTTCGGCCCATGGGAACACGCCGCGGCGCTCCACGACGAATCGCTTGTCTTTGTCCTTCATGGTTTCCAGGCTGCCCGCTTCGAGATAGGCCTGGCGATGCGAGTCCGGTCCAGCGGTTCCGCCGACCCTGGTGGCAACTTCGGGTGGGGCGACTGACCAGTTGAAGGTCACCACCGAATCAGCGCCTTGCTGCCACCAATTGCTGAAGACGCCGCGGAGAAACTCGATGGGCGGATGGCGGTAGCCATCGGTGGCGTGATGGTCATCCAGACACGGCTGCGCCTTGATGTTTCTACCTGCCGTGATGCCGCGGAATGCGCCGACGTCCACCGTGATTGACCGTGATCCGAGCGTAAAGATGTCCACGAGGTTCTCTTGCGCCCACGTTCCGACGTCGAATCCATCGATCCGGCAGCCCTTGAGATTTTCCGGCACCTTCACCGCAAGCAAGAACGGCTTGCCGCGTCGCTTCTCCACCTGCAGCAGTATCTGGCGCAACCGCCGCATGAACTCGGTCAGATGCTCGCGTTGCTCCCACTGTTTGCCCGGAGGCAGACAGGGGATGTGCCGGGCAAAATCGACCTGAATGCCATCAAAGTCAAAGTCCTCAGCGATCTCCCGCAAGATTCTTAGCTTGTAATCGCGCAGACCCGGCGAGGCCGCATTCCAGAGTCCCTGCCACCACCAGGAGCGGATCACCCAGTCCGGTTGAGCCGCTTTCAGTGGATCCAGGGTCTTCATCTCCAGCTCACCTTCGGGGGTAATGTCCACTTCGCTGAATCGCTCGTGCCAAAAGATCTCAAGATGACGTTTGCGGCTCTCGCGAATCAGGGAAGCCATGTACTGGAAGCCCTGCTCACGCCAGCGCCGTAACTGGCGATCCTGAGTGAACTCCAGAAACTTGCTTGGATAGACCGATTGATGCCCGCTGCCCATATCCCAGAAGATGCTGTCGATTTGACTTCCCGCTTGGTCAACATAGGTGAAGACATAATCGAGCCACTGCGGAGGTTCGAGTTTCACCCCCCCGCTGATCGAACACGTCATACTGCACCACGATCCGCCGGCGCCGGTTGACAGCCTTGCTGTGCTCTTCGGAGAGTTCAATGGGCCTTTCGTTGATGATTGTTTCGGCGGATCGGTTCACCTGAGGATTGCTAGGCGGATCGTTGGCCCAGAATGAGAGGATCATGAGAGAAAAAGAGCCATCCCGTTTTCTTCATAGGAGTCCTTGCCTCAGGTCATCA
>VFZK01000075.1 GCA_016871215.1 Acidimicrobiia bacterium
CGATGGAGGAGTTTTTACAGGTGTGGAATGAAAAGCCGAAACCCTTTGTTTGGACAGCCACGGTCGAATCCATCGGGGCAAAACTCTCGCGGTGTCGTCAGACTCTTGAGCAAATTCAGCCCGGTTGTACTCAACCCAGAACCAGAAAACGTCAAAACCAACTGTCCATTTAATTCTTGGACACTACACTAGCATCTCCAGGTCATTGTAGTTGTCTCCGATTGCGAGGATTTCGTCGTGTGAGACCCCATAATATCTGGCCAGGAATTCCAAGGCGACACGTTTGGAGACGTCTCTGTCGAGAACGTCCACGATTCCGAGGTTCTTGTGCGGGTAGTAGGTTTTGGTCAGTTTCACTTTGGCAGCCAATGTCTTGGAACGCAGAACCGCTTCGATCTCCCGAATGCGTGGCAGCTCTCCGCCATACATCATTTGAATCAGATGTTCATCCGCCCACGGCAATAACGACTCCGTTTCCAGAACCGCTTCTGGAAACTGTCCGAGGTAGTTTTGCATGCGAGCGTTCTGGCGGCACTCCGGATGTACGACGGTTTGTCCCTGGAAGTCTTGGTCCCGGTGTAGGACCAGGTAGCCCAAATGCCCTTGTGAGAGGGAAAGGATCTCTGCAGCGAAACCAGGCTTCAGAAAGAACCGCGCAAGTGCGCGGGAATCGATTGGGGAGCGAATCAAGGCGCCGTTGTGAGCCACAACAGGGAATGTTAATCCGAGGGCTGCCGATACTTGGCAAGCTGTTCTCCAGCGCCGCCCACTCACAAGAATGACCTTCACGCCTTTTTGGACTGCCTCTTGTATCGCCTGACCGTTTTCGGAAGGTAGATTGCCTTCACTGTCCAGCAACGTCCCGTCAATGTCGAGAGCAACAAGCTTGATGGGCATTTTCGGGTAGGGTCTGCCGGAACTCGACCACAATTTTGGGGTGCGAACGTCCCACAAAAAAAAGAAGGCCAGCTTTGCGGCTGGCCTTCTTTGGGGGAGTGAGGAGAGAACAACGCGCTGCGAGACGCTTCTCTGAAACTACCCCTTGTCTATTATTGTAGCTCTCTTCCTATCGGAGTCAAGAAACTTTTCAGGATCCCGTCAAAGTCGTCAGCCCTCCCTTACGGTCGGGCTACTGAACAAACCGCATAGGCCAAATCAGTAGCCCGCGCGTTAGCAAGGGCTCGACCTCGACTCAACGACTTACGAGACTTTGACGGGATCCTGAGAAACTTTCAGCTCATCCAATTCGAGAGCCAAACCCAGCACAGTCATTAGCGGGAACCAGAGGTTATCGCCCTATGACGACAGACATTCTTTTCGAAGGTGAAGCTCAGTCGAATGCCAGGCTTAGCCGAAAGCTGGTACTGGTACTAATGCCCATTCTGCCATTCGAACAGAGCGGTTTCGGCTACGAAACCAGGGCCAAAAGCTGCCATCAACCCGAGATCGCCGCTCTGCGGCTTCTGGCGCTCTTGAATTTCCCGCAGCACGGCCAACACCGTGACGCTGCTCATGTTCCCTTGGTTGTACAGGACGTTAAGGGTTGGAGCGACCTGTTCCGCCGAGAGGCCCATCTGGCGTCCAATGATCTCGACGATGCGGATGCTTCCCGGGTGCAGCGCGAAATGTTGAAGCGATGCTGGGTCGACTTCACACGAATCGAGAAATCCCTTCAAGGTCGGCTGGATCTGGCTTTTGACAAAGGGAGGGATGTCCTGGGAGAGTCGGATGCTTAGGCCCGCGTTCGTTAGTTCGAATCCCATGAAATGCAGCGTTTCGGGGAAGAATCGGGTTGCGCAGCGGCGCATTGCTGGTAGCGGCTCTCTTGTCCTCAGTCTGCTAGAGACCACAGTGGCCGCCACGCCGTCGCCAAAGAGCGTTGAGCACACGATGTTGGTCATGCTCAGATCGTCGAGCAGGAAAGTCTGCGAGCAGAATTCATGGGCGAGGAGAACGACCGTTCGACCGGGATAAGCTTTGCAATACTCCCAGGCGCGCATCAGCCCGACCGCACCGCCGGCGCAGCCGTGCTCGGTTAGGATCATCCGTGCGGTGTTCATGCCTAGCCTGTTCATGATGTAGGCGTCGACGCCCGGGATAGCGAATCCCGTGCAAGACACGCTGATGAACATGTCGACTTCTTTCGGATGGACTTCGTTCGCATCCAGCGCTTCTCGCACCGCGCGAGTTCCCAAATCGACGGAGGCCTTCAAGTATTGCTGATTGGTTGTGTGTAAGTCTCTCGGCTCAAGTACCTCATCGGGCGAAAGCAGAATATAACGAGTCTTAATCTGGCTGCGGTCCAAAAGAGAGTTGAGCTTGTCGATGAGTCCGTCACTCCTTCCTTTCCTGCGCAACCAACGCTGAAGATACTCGCGGCTGATCTCGGCGGACACCTTGTGGGGCGGGTGTACAACGGCGACACTTCCCGTTCGGATGTGACTATGCAATGGAAGACCTCCCGTGTTGTTACCGACGGGACACTGGGCGCGCGTACGACCCCAAGGCAGGCTTGGGTTGACGCTGGAGGATGGTGCGACGCGAGGACTATACCTTCAGATTCGCCATTTGACAAAACGATTCTTCACCGAGTGGCGAGCTGTGAGGAGGTTCCCCGCAAACGAAGGTACATCAGGAAGGCCAAGGGAGAACGGGCAGCGGATCTTTGCTTCGATGTCAATGAAGCTTCGGGTAGTAGCCTTCGCGGGCGCGAACGACCAGGGCCGTGTTCTTGACGCGCACCTGAATGCGGCGAAATGTTGACGAATTCGGCGCGGCAGGCTGAGGGTAGTAGCCGAGATAGTATTGAGTTCTGAGTTCGTCGCCGATCTTATGGAAAGAAGCCCGGATCGATTCCGAAGAAAGCACCCGGAAGAATCGACCGCCCGTTTTTTCAGCCAGATAGTGTACTGCGTGCTCTCCGGCAAGGTTTCGGCCCGACTCGCTTTTGATCGGCTGAACTACCAAGCCGTACACTGCCGCCTCGGCGATCTGTGCCTGCTTCAAGCAATCCTTGATCGCCAGGTCGCTGGTGGTGTCGGTTCCATCGGTGATCGCGACGATGACTTTTCTGCCCCGGGCGTCGCGCAGTATCTCAGCAGCCAAGTAAATCGCGTCGTAGAGAGAAGTACCGCCGCCCGGACGGATCGAACGAACGGCGCTTCTAATCCGGTCCATGCGGCTGGTCGAGCGGACGAGTTCTTCGACATCGTCGGAGACACGCAGGACAGAGACGCGATCGACAGGGCGAATGATCGAGTCCAAGAACTCAATGGCAGCTTCCTGTTGTGTCTGCAACTCTCTCGCAATGCTGCTTGAGCTGTCGAAGAGCAAGCAGAACTGCAGAGGCAGATCAGACTCCCTGCCAAACACCTTGACCTCCTGCGGTCTCCCGTCTTCAAAGACTTCGAAATCCTCCCTGCTGAGGCCAGGAACCCAGGCACCCTCGGGCGTCGTGACCGTTGCCAGAACGCCAACCAAGTCGACTTCAACGACCAATTTGTATTCACGATCGGCAGGCTTGGTCTGGGCCGGAGATTGGCCGGGCAAACCCGAAAGGGCCAGGAAAAGGAAGGTGGCAAGCAACGCGCGTCGAGACGGTCTCATCGCCAGAAGTCAATAGGGGCCGGGACGGCTGGCCGGTCGACCGGATTGGATGCGCAAGCTCGGGCGAGGGGTTGCTGCGAGCCTCCCCAGCTTCTGGTTGCACGGGGAACTAGTCTAGGCGATCGTTGCCGATACGTCGCCCTCGACCCAGACCTCACCGTCGGCGAAAAACTCCTTCTTCCATATGGGGACCGTCTTCTTCAGCGTGTCGATGAGGTACTGGCAGGCTTCGAAGGCTGCCTGACGGTGGGCTGAAGTGACGACGATGACGACACTGGCTTCGCCGATCTCGATCCGCCCCAGCCGATGTACAACAGCGATGCGGTTGACCGGCCACCGGTTTCGCGCGCTCTCCTCGAGCTCCTTCATCTTCCTGAGTGCCATCGGCTCGTAACCTTCGTACTCGAGATGCAGCGTCCTGCGTCCGCGGCTGTGGTTGCGAACGATGCCGTCAAACACCACAACTGCTCCATCCTCGGGCTGCTGGAGCGTACTCACCAACGGTTCGATTTGGATTGGGGAACGAACGATCCGAATCAGACTGGGGCTATTTTCTGCACCACCGCTCACCGGAGGGAAGAACGCCAGCTCGTCCCCTTCGCGAACTGTCGTGTCCCAACCGGCAAACTCCTGGTTGACGGAAATCAACAGGCTCTTTCCAAATCCGTCAACCTGCGGATGCTGGGCGCACAAACCGTCCCAAACATCCCGAACGGTTGACAACTCCTGCCGCTGGACCACAACCCGATCTTGGCCCACCAATTCTCTGAGGCGAGCGAACAAAAGGACTTCGATATTCATAGCCTCATTGGAGAGTATCGAGCGACCTAGCGTCAAGGCAAAAAAGGAATGCTGCACCGGCTGTCGGCGAAGGGAGCAAATTCTCCTGTGAAATGCTAAACTTCTCCGCCTTGTGGGCGCCAATCGGACCACGGTACAAGGAGGATTCATGGAAGAGACCCTGGAACAGAAAGTGGCACGTCTTGAAGCGGAGAACCAGGCGTTGAAAGGGCGAAGGTCTGGAAATCTCTCGCTGAAAATCAGCGAAAAGGGCGGCGTCTCGGTTTACGGTTTGGGACGGTTTCCGGTAACGCTCTACAAAGAGCAGTGGGCAAAGCTTCTCGGTTTTGCAGGCGAGATCGAAAGCTTCATCAGAGAGAACGAATCCCAGCTCAAAACCAAGGGCGTGTGAAGAGCGGTCAAGCAGAGCTCGTTCTGCCGTGACTCTCATAGCTCGTCGCGCCCGAGCGAAGGGGTCGCTCAGGGGCGGACTTCTGATTTAGCGCAGCCCGCTTTTGGCAGCTCGAGCATGAGGGCCGGCTTAGACTATGACGAGACTTGCCCGTCCTGGCACTGCTTCTAGCCAGAGCGGAGCAGCTCGAGAACCGCGCGCCCTTTTCCATCTTTGGTCGCATGCACTGGGCGTCTTTCCACTTCGTAGGCCAGATCTGGAGGAATGCCCAGGGCATGGTAGAGCGTCGCGTGCAGATCAGGAATCGTTACCGGGTTCTCGACGATCCTACACGGATGCTCTTCGGCAGTCTTGCCATACAGCAATCCTTTCCGAAACCCGCCGCCGAACGCCAAGAGGCTGCTGGCCTCGGTGAAATGGCGGTGCATGCCGTAGTGCTTGGGTTCGGTCATGAGTTCCGGTTGTTGAATTTGGTCCTTGACGGTTCTATCCGGCTTGCCCTCGATCATCATGTCGCGACCGAACTCGCTGGCCAAGACGACCATCGTCCGCTCTAGCAATCCGCGTTCTTCCAAGTCCAAGATCAACTGAGACACGGGCCCATCGATCGTCTGCTTCATTGCCAATGCCCGGGTGTGTCCGTTCTCGTGTGTGTCCCAATAGCGGAACGGGATGTACTCTGTGGTGACTTCAATGAAGCGAGCGCCTGCCTCCACGAGCCGCCGCGCCAGCAGGCAGCCGAGTCCAAACCGGCTCGTATTGTAGCTGTTGTAGATCTGCTCGGGCTCCAGCGAGAGATCGAAAGCCTTGGCGGCGGGCGAATCCAGGAGCCGATGCGCGTTTTCGATCGAACGCAACAGTGACTCCTGTTGATAGTCACTGCCCTGGCGCAGAATGGGGCTGTTCGCCACCAATTGGCGGTAATTCTCGTGGCGCCTGCGAAATCGCAGAGCGCTGATGTGCGCCGGCGGGCGCGTGCTGGCGACGGATTCCCGAGGGTCGGGAATAAAGAAGGGTCCATGTTCGGTGCCGAGAAATCCGGCGGTATGGAAAGCCTTCAAAGAGTCGCTCTCTGCGCCAATCTCCAGGTTTTGCCCGATGTCGATGAAGGCGGGGACGTCGTGATTCTTGGGACCCAGCGTCCTCGAAATAAACGCCCCGAGATGAGGTACTGCCACAGACTGCGGTGGCTCGTAGCCGGTATGCCAATGGAATTGGTGGCGCGCATGGAGGATGAAGCCGAGATCGCCGACGCGGTGGCTTCGAATCAGCGTGCCGCGGTCCATGATGCGGGCGATCCGTTCCAGCCCCTGGGAGAGCCTGATGCCATCTACCGCCGTCGGAATGCTGGGAAAGGTGCTAAGAACGCGCTTCGACCCGAGCCCGCTTTCGTAAGGCGTATAGGTCTTTGGGTCCAACGTCTCGGTTTGTGCCATGCCGCCAGCCATCCACAGCAGGATAAACGCGTCGGCAGACGAAGCGATCCTCTTCTGGGCCTCCGATCCCACCAGCCGCGGCGCGCTCCCAGCCAGTGCGGCCAGAGTTGCCGCAGCCGAGCGCTGCAGAAACTGGCGGCGGCTGAGATTGTGGGAATCGTGTTCTTGGGATTCCATCGATCAACTCCTGCCGAGCCGGGTCCTCGGGCGGCCAGGCACTTGGTTCCAGTTACGAACTCGGTTCTGCTCTCGCCGGCTCTGGACTTGCCTAGCGAGCAATCTTACAGAGCAGTTTAAGCGCCGGCAATCTTCAACAATCCTCGTCACCTTTACCAGAGAGCGTCGTCGCGCACTTGCCGTATCGCCCATGCCTTGCCTACTGAATCAGCTGAAACTCCGGAGACAGGCAGATGGCCCAGAGCAAATCCTCGAGCCCCTCCGAAGTGACTTTCTTCGCCGCTTTCGAGCCTGTCAAGATTTCTCCCGCGAGCCGCCTCTCCTCGCCCGTCGGTTCTCGAGTCAGCAAACGCCGATAGAGCTCGCCTGCCCACTGGCTGGAGGAAAGTTTCCGAGTTTCGAATCGCGCGGGCTGACCGCCGCTCACGTTGACCAGATGGCGTGGGTCTGGTTTCTCGGTAAAGACAAAGAACCGCACCCGGGGGCTCACGTCGCTGCGCAGCGAGCTGTCATCCACTCCCACCGAACCCTGAAACCGCTTGTACTTCTTGCCGTCCAGCTCGATCACGGTGCTAGACGAAAGTCGAGCGACCAAGCTCCGGGGAAATGACTGGCCGGCGGTACTCAGATGCCCGCTGCTTTCCTTGACCAATTCCGACGCCGGCTGTTCGCCTGCTGGACCAATCAGCCGGGCATCTGCCCAGCCAGCCACTACGAGAGTGGGGTCGTACGATCCCGCATCTTCGGTCAGCAGCCAAAGCTGCCGAGCGCCCGAGATGTCGAGATCGAAGCCGGCTTTGCCTTTAACCAGGGCACCGCTGTCGAATCGGTTGGACGGCGCTGGCGCCAGCTCCTTGAGCATGCGTTTGCTGCCGCGATGCAACAGGTGCGCGAGATCTTCGCCGTTCACCAGTTCCAACGCCTGCAGAGTGCTGGCATCTTCGTTGCGGGTGGTGAAAACTTGGTCACGAATCGGCCTGCCCAAAGCGCGCGTCAGCGCAGACGACTTCAGGCGCCATTCCCGGCCGTAGCTGCCGGTATTGCCTTGCTTCGCATCCAGCACCCGCCACTCGCCCGTAACCGACGAAACCACGTCGATGAACTGTTCGGCGGTCAAGCGCCGGAGCAAAGGGCCTCGAAAAACAAACCCCTCCGCCTCTTTGACATTCGAGTGTACCGTTGGCCACTGGTACACCTGCGAGGTGAGTATGCGACGCAACAAGTGCTGGAGATCGTATCCATGATCGGCAAAATCGGCCGCCAGCCAGTCGAGCAGGTCCGCGTCCCAAGGCTGCTGATCCATATCGTCCACTGGTTCGACGAGTCCTCGGCCCAGCAGCTTCTTCCAATAACGGTTGACAAGCGTTCTTGCCAGCCGCCCATTCCCGGTCGCAGTCATCAAACGAGCGGCAGCAGCGCGACGCACGGCTAGTGGCGCCGAGGTTTCGGCACTTCCTAACTCAGGATACAAAAACCTGGCTTGAGACACTTCACCCAGTCTCACGTCGCAGCGCACCAGTTCCAAGGGCTGCTCGGAAAAGAAACTTGCCAAGCCGTAACTGTCACGCAGTTTCCACTGGTTGATGAAGCTGTCGTGGCATGAGGCGCACTTCAAGTTGATTCCGAGAAATACTTGAGCGCTGTTCTGAGCAGCTTGCATCGGAGGAATCTGGCTCGCACTCACATCGCCGCGCCAGTTCACTCCGATGAGATAGCCGTGTGGATCCTCAGGCTCCTTCGGATTCAGCAGCGTAGAGACCAACTGGTCGTAGGGTCGATTGTCTGCCAGGGCCTTCGACAGCCAGTTTGTAATGGACTGCCGCTGGCCGTGATAGACGACCCCCTCGTCGTTGCGCAGCAGGTCATTCCAGAAGCTGATCCAGTGCTCGGCGTAGTTTTTCCGATTGGAGAGCAGCGCCTCAACCAGCCGAGCGCGTTTACCCGGCCTCTTGTCCTTCTGGAACTGAGCTGCCTGTTTCGGCGTAGGAAGCAAGCCCCACAAGTCCAGGTACACACGCCGCAGGAAAAGCGCGTCGGACACGGCCGGTGGAGTGCTCTGGGAGTGCCGTCGTGCATAGGCAGCTACAAACCGGTCCATGGGATTCTCCGAAGACCCTTCGGGAATATCAGGACGTCGCGGCGCGAGCAACGGCTTCCAAGCAGACGCGGACGGACTGCCGGCGTCCCAAATGGCGCCCTGGTCGATCCATGACCGCAGAATCGCGATTTCCGCTGCGGTCAGTGGCTCTTGCCCCATCGGCATGGCAGGTTGCTTCTCGCCAGTAATGTGTCGGATCAGCCGGCTCTCCGAGCTCGAGCCGACCACAATCGCTGGTCCACTGCGACCTCCCCGCAACATGCCGGCCCGGGTCAAAAGGTTCAAGCCTGCCTGCGGGCTCTCTTCCCCGTGGCACGGAGCGCAGCGGCGATGAAGAATGGGTTGGACCTGTTGGGCGTAGTCCACGTTCTGCGCGTAACTCGTCACGCAAGAAAGAACAGCCACTGCGAACAGCCACAGCCGTTGTCCTCGAAGAAGATTAAGCTGTTTTCGCGGCAGAATCATGCGCTTCGACTTTATCTCGAGTCTGCCCAGGGATGCTTTTCCTAACGTCTAAACATCCGCGCGAGTGGAGGAGTTTGTCGTGAAGCACACCAGTGCTTCCAGGAAGCCGCTTCAGTCCATGCGAAGCGATGCTCCCACCCCCACGGATGCGAACTTCCGCGCACTGCCGATGGAGAGTCAGGCTTCCGGCTCGGCGCGGCTGGCAATCAGAAATAGGTAGGAAAGGATCCCGACAACCGCAATCACGCCGGTGATACCCAGTGCCAGGATGAAAGACTTCGTGACATGGGCAATGTATCCTGTCAACACCGGCGCGATGATACCTCCGATGTTGCCGCCAAAATTTTGAATGCCGGAGACCGTGCCGACGATTTCCTTCGAACAGACCGCTTGAGTCAGCGTCCAGGTGTTGGGCGACGCCAATCCCAGGCCGCACAGCGACATCGCCAATAGCCATACGGACGTCATCTTGTCCTCGACCACCCCGGCGGGAACGATCAGGCACGCGACGGCCAGACCGGCAGTGATGAATCCCTTGCGAACCGATGTCTCAGGCCATCCTTTGCGGATGAGCCAGTCGCTTGCCAGCCCCGACAGCATGATCGTTACCGACATGGCTAGAAAAGGCATCGAACTGTAGAAGCCCATTTCCTTGGCCGTGAAGCCCCTCCCCAGCACGAGATAGCCGGGCAACCAGGTCAGGTAGACATACCAGACATAGTCGTAGGCAAAGAATCCCAGAAAGATGCCGAGAACGGTGCGGTTCCGGAACAGATGAAGGCTCTTGGCGAAAGAAGGCGAAGCGGGCCTTGCTTTCGTGGCGGCTGCCATCGAGACCCCACGGTGCTCCCAGCGTTTCAGAAAAAGATTCCATGGCAGCAGCCAGACCAGCGGAACCAGGCCGATCAGCATAAAAAACAACTTCCACCCATAGGCGTTCAAGAGATAGCCGGCCGTGATCGAAACCAACGCTTGTCCCAGTCGAACCCCCATCAGGTAAGCGCCCGTCACCGTGCCCCGCTCGCGATCGGGGAACCAGTTGGCTACTGCCCGCGCGCTGGCCGGAAACGCGACTGACTGGCCTACGCCTAGCAACACGCGTGCGGCGATCAGACTCGCCAGGCCGTTGGCTAAACCAGTAAGCGCTGAAACTGCCGACCAGAAGGCATATCCCAGCGCGTACGATCTTCGCACGCCGTACCGGTCGACCAGCCAGCCAGCTGGCATCTGCATGAACGAGTAAACCCAGAAGAAAGCCGAGAGAAGCACACCCATGACCGCCGGCGAAAGGCCTAGCTCCTTGATGATGTAAGGGGCCACCGGCGAAAGGGCGCCGCGTTGACCATAGCCGAAGATCATGCCCACAACCAGCAGTGCGGCAAGCCACCAGCGCTGTGGTGAATCGCGCAGGTTTTCGGAACCGGATTCAGCAAGTGCGTGGACACTGGGCGCGGCAGGTTTCACTGAGTATCCTTGAGGATTGGAACCCGCAGCCACAGGGTGCACAGCGGAGTCCCGGCGTTGTGTTGCCAACGAGAAAACCTATAATACCGAATGATGATGGCTTGTAGCGCTTTTTCTCACAACCCTTTGCGATCCATCGCGTCGTCGGAACCCGAAACAGAGAACGACAGGGGCGACCACCATCGAAACGAGACGATCCTCGCTGCAGAGCGCGTGAGAATCACGAAGAAGTTAAGCTTGCATTTCGCACCGTGCCGCCTGTTAGTAGTGAAGCACGCCAGTGCTTCACACTGGATTTCTACATTTCGAAGCCGGCTATGCGCTCGTAGTGCCGCACGCAGTGCGGCCATTCTGAAGCACTGCGTGCTTCACATGGCCGCACTGGCGTGCGGCACGACAAGCACGTGAGCGTCTCGCGCACGCCCCCCGTGGGAAATGTACAAACTCCAGCGGTGAACGCATGCGTTCACCCACCGGACCGCGACCAGAATCCTCGTCCGCGACCAGAATCCTCGTCCAGCAACCTTCGCGGCTCAGAGGTCCGCTCCCACACTTGCGCGCCACCAGCGAACAACGGCTGGCCCAGGCTCAGACCTTGGCAGCCAATCCGCCCGCTCGACGGGAGGATCGGCGTGACTCTGCTTATCAAATCGAAAGTCTCCAATGCCCACACCCGCGCTGACACTCAACACCACCGACAATCCGGTCCTGTTCGGTTGGGAACCTACCGAAGGTATTGTGGCCCTTGAGCTGGAAGACGACCGGCACATTCGGCTCTACCGAAGGGTTCGAGGCAAGCTGATCTCCGAGCTACAAGAGTTCCGCCCCATGATCTGGTTGCAACAGCCAGATTCGCTCGAGAGTTTCCGAGGGAATGTCGAAATTACCGTCCTCAGCGGGGAGCTCTGCTATCGGGCGTTGGCCGTGTTTCAGTCGTGGAAAGATTGCTTGGCCGCAAAAAATATCTCTCCAAAGCCACCGGAAAAGCACCGGCCGAGGGATCGGCCGGTTATCTTTTTCTGGCCGATCCCATCCACCAGCATCTCCTCGCCACAGGACAGACCTCTTTTCGCGGGATGAAACCGGGCGACATCGGCCGATTACAGATCGACATCGAAACCTACTGCAGTCCCGGCTTTGAGTTTTCGAGCCCGGACCGTGAAGAGGACCGCCTCATTGCAATCGCGCTTGGCGACTCTTTGGGCTGGGAAACGGTATTGTGGGGCAAGGACCTTACGGAACGCGAGATGCTGCAGCGTTTGAACAGCATCATCGAAGAGCGCGACCCCGACGTCATCGAAGGCCACAACATCTTCAAGTTCGATCTGAGCTATATCAAAGCGCGCGCGAGCCGGCACGGCATCGCCCTGAAGTGGGGACGCAACGGCAGCGAGCCTTCAGTGTACAGCTCGCGTTTGTTTGTCGCAGAGCGAACGATCGATTATCCCAAGTGGGAGATTTACGGACGGCACATCGTCGATACGTGGATACTCTCGCAATTCTACGACATCGGCAGCCGAGAACTGGAAGGACTGGGCCTCAAGGAGATGGCTCAACATTTCGGCTTGGCGTCAGAAGACCGCACCTACGTCGAAGGCAGCCAGATCAGCCGCATCTATGACGAGAACCCAGACGTATTGCGCCGCTATGCGTTGGACGATGTTCGGGAAACACGCGCGCTTTCGGCACTGCTGATCCCAAGCTACTTCATCCAGGCGCAGATTTTTCCCTACAACTTCCAAGATGTGGTGGTTCGTGGCAACGCCACCAAGATCAATTCGCTCTTCCTTCGCGAGTACCTCCGGCAACGGCATTCCCTGCCCGCGCCGCCGGCAGAAACCAAGGAATTTCCCGGAGGATACACGGCCATTTTCCAAGAAGGCGTTGTAAAAAACGTTGTCCACTGCGATGTCACGTCGCTTTACCCCTCCATCATGCTGGCAAGGGAGGTGAAACCTGTTGCCGACGCTCTGGAAGTGTTTTTGCCTCTGCTCAAGGACCTGCGCACCTTTCGTGTGGAAGCCAAGCGGCTGGCGCAGCGGGCCACCGGCGACGACGAACGGGCTCACTACCAGGCTTTGCAGACGACGTTCAAGATCCTGATCAATTCTTTCTATGGCTATCTCGGAACTTCGTTCTCGCACTTCGCGGACTTTAACGCGGCCAGCGAGATTACCGAAACCGGCCAGCAGATTCTGAAACACATGATTGGCTGGCTGCAGCAGAACGGCTGCTGCGTCGTCGAGCTTGACACGGATGGTATCTATTCCGTTCCGCCGGAGTCCAGGCGAACGCCAGCTGAGGCCGAAGCGCTGGTCGCGGAACTGGCTGCGACGTTGCCCGAAGGCATCGAAGTCGAGCTCGACGGCCATTACCCGGCCATGTTCAGCTACAAAATGAAGAACTACGCTTTGCTGAACACCTCGGGGAAGTTGACCATCAAAGGATCCGGTCTACGTTCCCGAGGCTTGGAACGATTTCAACGCCAGTTTCTGCGAGAGCTGATCCGCCTGCTGCTGACCGATCGAGAGGACCGAGTTCGCAAGCTTTACGAGGACACGCTGGCGCGGTTCGACCGCCACGAGTTTCAGGTGGAAGACTTCTGCAAGACCGAGACGCTTTCGGAACCGCTGGCCAGCTACCGGCAAAAAGTCGAGCAGGGAAAGCGAAACCCTTCGGCTCTTTACGAATTGGCGTTGAAGGCAGGGCGGGACTATCGCGCCGGCGACCCAGTGTCGTACTACGTCACCGGCACGAAGAAGAACGTAACCGTGTATGAAAGCTGCAAGCTCGCCAGCCAGTGGGACGCCGCGCACCCGGATGAAAACGTCGCGTACTACAAGGCCAAGCTCGAAGAGCTTTTCGAGAAGTTCAAACCCTACTGGTCCGACCCAGAGCCACCGCGGCAAGGTGTTTTGAACCTGGGATGAAGCAGGCTGCCTGGTTGAGGCAGACAGTAGGATGCGTTAGCGCTTTTCGCGTAACGCATCCTCACCGTGTCTCACAGTCGTCACGCAAAGGAAGGGCGTGGCGTGCCGGCCAGCCAGCAGCGGCTCTGGGAACGCAAGTCGTGACTCCCTGTGGATGCGTTACGCAAAAAGCGCTAACGCATCCTACGGGTCTAGATCAGCTTCCAGGAGTACACCACGTGGTATTTGCCCTGGTTTCCTTTGAAGATCACGGTCTTCCTTGGGCTTTCGGTTTTCCCGCCTGGCCAGATGAAGTCTTTCTTGGTCACTCGAAGGCTTTCCAGCTTTGGTGGGAATACATCGTCCTTAAACCACTTTGCCACTTCGACCTTCAGGACCTCCCTGGCTACGCTCGCCGCCCAGCCTTCCACGGTGCCGCCTCCCACGACTGTAGCTCTGGCGGCCGCCTCCAGGGTGGTTGCTCCCAGAGACTTGGCCTTGGCCAGCGCGGCCGCACTACCCTGCTGCGCAAACTTGCCGAGCTGGTCCGTCAGCCCACCGCCTGGATCCTTTTCCGCCAGCACAAACACTGCCTGATACTGGAGAGGAAACGGCAAGTTCTCACGAATGGCAAACGACGCCAGCCGGAGCGGGGGTGTGAACTGCTTCAAAACACCGTCTTTGGCGAAGTCGCCGAGCTTGAGAATCCGGGTCTCCTTCACGGTGCCGCTGGGCTCGATGGTAATCGCCGCCAGGCGCATGGTATCTACGCCGAACTTCTCTCTGTATTTGCCAGTAGTTTCGTCCCAGCACTTGACCTCGTGGATCTGGACTTCCAGATTTCTCGCCCCGGCGCTCGGAGTTGCCACCAGCAGAAGCCCCAGGCTGCCGGCCAGGATTACACTCGTTCGAGCTTTGCGAGTACCGGCTGCTCGCAGCGAGTTCTTCACCGATTTGGTATCCATCGTTATCTCCTTTTTTTGTAGTGATGCAAGAACCGATTCACTGCCCCGTGTTGACGTACTGAATGCAGTCTCCTGGCTGGTGAAGCTGCGCGGGTGCGTGAAGTGGATCCAGCCGCTTTGGCGTCGTTGACACTTTTGGGTGGACCGCATCGGCGCTCATTGTTTGGGATATTCACTGTTGTCGGGTTGCCCTCGGGGACAACGAACGTTTGGGTGCGCAAACGTCGCCTCAGTGCCGAGATTCTTGGATCGATGCCCCCGGCCTCCCTCCTCGAAGGCCTGTCCTACCGTGTGCATGAACCTGCCGGCGGATTAGTGTGGGAGCCGTCGTCCCCGACGGCGACTGAGGAATCAACATGCAGTCGCTGTCCAGAGGCCAGCTCCCACACTCTGGCCAGCTCATTGGCCCGTGTTGATGTACTGAATGCAATCTCCCTGGCTGGCGAAACTGCGTGGGTGGGTGAAGCTGATCCAGTTTCTCTGGCATTCACCGACATTCCGTGGCGGACCACAGCGGCGTTCATTACCCGGGATGTTTACCGTCGTTGGGTTGCCCTGGGGGACGATGAAGGTGTTGTATATCTCGAGGGGCTCCGTCCCCAAGTTCTTGGCTCGGTGGACACGGCCGTCGACCTCCTCGAAGGCTTGGCCTGGCGTGAGCACTTCCAGCTCGCCGCACCCATCTTCTACGGTCAGGGTGCCGCTCTTGATGACATTGTAGGCCCGCCCAGGGTGGTAGTGCCAAGCCAGCATCTCGCCAGGGCTGATATTGAGCTGACGCACGGTAACTGTGGCAGGGCCATTGAAAAGTTCGGACTGCGGAATGGTGCCGACGGCGATGATGACCGTGGTGGCCGCATAGGCGATGGCTGCGGCGCCAACGACGATACCCAGGACCGCCCAGAGGGCCATTCTGTTTTTCAGTTTCAGCGGATGCATTTTCATGGTGATCTCCTTTTGGATCATTGAATTTAGGGGGAAGTGGAGCCGTCTCAACAGACAGGCCCGCCTGCGCTTGGTGTCTGCCGGGCGAGCGGAGGATTCCGGATTCTGCTGTGACCCGAACAACCCCATGTCGGCTCGCGATTCCTTGTGCGGGGGAATCGCAGGAAACGAAAAGCCCGCTCTCCTGGCCAATCCGGGCCGCAACTTAGCTTTTGGGCCGTTGGAAAGTCCTTTCAGAAGCATGGGAAAATTCTGGTAAAGTTATTGCCAGGCTATTCCTGGTTCAAAATCGAGGAGCCGGAGCGAACGTGTACGAATTTGGTCCATTCCGGATAGATCCTAAGGAGCAAGTCTTGTGGCGGGACGGGAAGGTGGTTCCACTGTCGCCAAAGCTCTTTGACACCCTGCTGGTGTTGGTTCAGAACAGCGGACACCTTCTTGACAAAGATGAAATGCTTCAAAGGGTTTGGCCGGACAGCTTCGTGGAGGAAGGAAACCTGACCAAGAACGTTTTCCTGCTGAGGAAGATTCTGGAAGACGGGCAAGACGTGTCGTACATCGAAACAGTCCCCAAGCGAGGCTACCGGTTTGTAGCGGAAGTGAAGACCATCCAAGGGAACGGTTCCGGACCTCCGGTCGCGGAAGCAACCGGCCAGACACCGGAAGTCTGTGAGCCTGGAGAAGTCAAGGCAGAACCGGAGAACGACAACGCAAGAAAGCGAAGTCCTTCCTTGAGTCGCTGGCTCCTGCTTGCCGGGGCAGCGATCCTGTGCATCGGCATCGGGGCATTCCTGCTCGTACAGCGTCAGGCAATAACTAGACATCCCGAGATTACCTCCATCGCAGTGCTTCCGCTTCAGAATCTCTCGGGCGATCCCACGCAGGAGTACTTTGCCGACGGGATGACCGAAGCTCTCATCAGCAACCTGGCGCAGATCCGCGCGCTGCGGGTCACTTCACGAACCTCCGCGATGAGCTTCAAGGCAAGCAAGAAGCCGCTGCCGGAGATTGCCAGAGAACTTGGAGTGGAGGGCGTCGTCGAGGGTTCAGTGCAGCGCGAGAACGGTCGGCTGAAGTTGATGGTGCAGTTCACTAGTGTCCAACTATAAGTTGAATAGGTTCAGTTGTTTGCTCATAGGCCGCTGAGCAGGTGCGGGCTCAATCTCTGAAAGTACCTGTAAAATCAGCCTTCTTTCGAACAAAGTCAGACTCAGAATTTG
>VFZK01000076.1 GCA_016871215.1 Acidimicrobiia bacterium
TGGGGGCCTAAAACCCAGACAGGTCTCTCCGACCCACCAACTCCCAGATCGCCCGCACCGCGTGATCGGGCTCCACCAGCCGCTCCACTTCGACCGGATGCAAACGCATCTGCCGACGGTCAATCGCTTTCAAGCGCGGCTTTGCCGGCTCGACGACTCCACTCGCTGGGGCGCCCGGCGCCGAGGGGCTAGCGTTGTCCATGCGCCCCTCCCGGTTTCGACTTCGCCGCGCGGGCCGTCAGCCGTTTCACCGTCAGGGTCCACTTATCTTCGACGATCCACTCGATGGTCTCGCCCTTTTCCATCTCCAAGGCTTGAGCCAACGGGGCCGGACAAATCAAGTAGAACTGGCGCTGGATGCCTCCGCGTTCGATCACCTGCACTTTGGACTGGTGGCCCATGACGGTCTCCTCCGGTAGGAATTCCAGGAGGGAGACAGTATATCATAGCGATATCGCTAGTCAAGACTTTTTTTCAATAATTTTTTCACAGCTTCCGGGTCTCCGGAGTAGACGCCGGCCCAGTTTGCCCCCAGCCAGAGGACGCCCGTCAAGAGGGTGAGCAGGCCGGCAACCAGGCCGATAACGTGCGGCCCGGCCTGACTCTGGGCAAGGCCGGCGAGCAGCATGGAAACCACCATCGTAAAGATCACGGCCGTGTCCTTCACCGATAGGGTGCGGCCCCGGAATTCGGCGGGCACCGTGCTCATCAGAAGCGTTGTGCCGATGATGCCGTTGATGCCCATCGCAACGCGGCTCAGCGCGATCCAGAAAAAGCCACTCCAGAGATTCTGTGTCAGGCTGAAGATGCCGTAGAAAACACCCGTCAACACAATGCTGATGCCGATCACCCATTTTGTGAATTCAAACGATCGGTGACGGAAGAAGGCGTTCGACATCGTAGCACCGACGACGATTCCCAGGCCTGCCGCCGAATAGAGAAGCCCGATACCCGATTCACCGGCTCGATACACATCGATCGCGAACAGGCTGAAAAGAACTTGCGCTGCCCCACCACCGGTGGCCCACCCGACACCGATCAGCAGCAAGCCCAGAACGATCGGCTGGCGCCGCACAAAACGCAGGCCTTCCGCGAACTCGCGGACATACGACTGCCGTTCTTTGCGATCGCTCCTGGCAAGCTGGGACTCCGGGAAGCGGATCTTCAGAATCAGTGCTGCCGAAACCAGAAAGGAAAGCGCATTTAGCGTGAAGGCGCCTCGGTAGCCGAGTCCCTGCACTGCAAATCCGCCCAGCGCTCCCCCCAACATCTGCATGATCGCGGTCGTTGAGCCCGTCAGGGCATTTGCCGGCATGAGCTCTTCGGGAGCACAGAGGTCCGGTATAGAGGCGCTCTTAGCCGTGCCAAAGAACATCGAGACGGCCGTCAGCAAAGCGCCGAACAGATACGCCAACACCATCTGGTCACGCGAGCTGACGAGCAGGAATCCTAGCGCAAGGATGGCGCGGAGGTAATCTGAAGCAAGCAGAAGGTTGCGCCGCTTGAACCGGTCCGCGAAAACTCCTGCCGGGGGTCCGAACAAGACGGCCGGAACGGTACGAGACAGCAATACCGCCGAGACAACCAAGCCAGACCCAGTCAAATGCATCGCCAGTGCCAACACGGCGATGCTGTTGAACCAGTCGCCGAGCTCACTGACGATCTGCCCGATCCAGAGACAGCGGAAATCACGGTTGCTGCGCAGCAGCTTGATGTAGCCCATCGACTGCATCGCGGGATTATAGCGGACACGAGGCGCTTGCAGTAAAGCACGCTCGCGCTTCCAAGCAGGGTCCTAGGGTTGTTTCGTGAGTCGTTGAGTCGGGGTCGAGCTCTCACTAGCGTTCGGGCCGCTGATTTTGGCTCACGTGGATGCTCAGCAGCCCAGCGACATGTGACCTCGCGCAACGCTGCTTTCAGGCAGACCTTCGCACAGATCTTCGTCCACAGTTGTCCCTCGCGTGGATCGCTGAGTTCAGAAGTGCCGCTCGAACGGCGTACGATGAGCCTCTCCCGACACCGGACCTCGCTGGGCGCAAGTCGAGCCCGTGGGCTGCCTTGTGGAATCGCAGAGCCGCTTGTATAATCAGCGCGGATCGAAAAGCCACGGGTGCTTCGACGACGCTTGAGCCTCTTGCCCGCTGTCCACAGGTTCCCCCCAGATGAACACGCTGTTTCTTCGTCTGACCATCGCGCTCTATTCGATCGGACTGCTGCATTCGTTTCTGACGATCGTCACACGCAAAAAAACTCTCTTTCGAGTTGCTCTGGCAGGCATCGGCCTTGGATTCATTTCCCATGCGCTGTCCATCATCTTTGCCTGGATCGAGCTTGACCATCCTCCCATCACGGACAATCACGGAGCGCTCTCGTTTTTTGCCTTCGTCATCGTGCTGGCGTTTCTGGTTTCCTATGCCCGCTACCGGCTTGAGTCGCTGAGTGTCTTCGTTTTCCCCTTGGTCTTCATTCTGACGCTGGCTGCCAACCTCATCTCATCGCCCAACGCCGCCCGCCATGAACTCTTGAGAAGCTTGTGGTTCTACATCCATATCCCGACCACTTTTCTAGGTTACGCCGCCTTCTTCGTCGCCTTCTCCGCGGGCATCATGTATCTGATCCAGGAAAGAGAACTCAAGCGCAAGCGGCCGCAAGCGTTCTACTACCGGCTGCCCTCGCTAGAGATCTGTGATGACCTCGGATATCGGTCTCTGAGCGTCGGGTTTCCGCTGCTTACCGTCGGCATCGTAGCCGGCGCGCTGTGGGCGAGCCGCTCCCTCACACAGCCTTGGGGCGGGGACCCGAAGATCATCTGGTCGCTGATCACCTGGCTCGTCTACGCAGTCCTCATCCACTATCGGCTCTCAGCGGGTCTTCGCGGCAGGCGCGCCGCGATGATGTCGATTCTCGGTTTCGTCATTGTGCTTTTGACTTTTCTTGGAACGCGACATCAAGGCAGCGCGCACTCTTTCATACAGCAATGAACCTCGTCCTGGTGGGCCTCAGCCACAAGACTGCTCCCGTCCACATCCGCGAGAGGCTCCATTTTCCGGAACCACAGTTGCCGCAAGCGCTGGAGCTGCTGCGTACACGGTATGAGGTTCGGGAAAGCATGATCCTGTCCACCTGCAACCGGGTCGAGGTGCTCGCCCAAACCGCCGAGTCACCGGATGGCGTGCACCAGCTGCGGGACTTCATCTGCAGTTTTCACAAAGTCCCCTATGACTCGTTGCGGGACTTTCTCTACGACTTCACGCAGCTCGACGCCGTCCGCCATGTCTTCAGAGTGGCAGCAAGTTTGGATTCAATGGTGTTGGGCGAACCGCAGATTCTGGGCCAGGTCAAGACAGCTTTTACCACGGCTCAAAACGCTGGAGCCATCGGGGCCACGCTCAGCCAGCTGATGAACCGCGCCTTCTTCGTCGCCAAGCGAGTCCGCTCCGAAACCACCATTGCCAGCTCGGCAGTATCGATCAGCTACGCAGCGGTTGAACTGGCGAAGAAAATCTTCAACGACCTGAAAGGCAAGACGGTCATGATTCTCGGCGCCGGCAAGATGAGCGAGCTGGCTGCCAAACATCTTTCGGGGGCTGGGGTATCGAAGGTGCTCGTCTGGAATCGCACCTACCAGCGCGCCGTCGAACTGGCGGAGCTTTTCAAGGGCGAAGCCATTCAGACCGAGGACCTGTTTCGGCATATCGAGCGCGCCGACATCATCATCAGCTCGACCGGTTCGCCGGCCTTCATTTTGAACAAGGCCGATGGGGAGCGCATGATTCACCTGCGCAAGAACCGCCCTGTGTTTATCATCGATATTGCAGTTCCACGAGATGTCGATCCGGAAATCAACAAAGTAAACAACGTTTTTCTTTACGATATCGACGATCTGCGCAACGTCATTGACGCCAATCTGCGCCAACGCCAGCGCGAGGCGCAATCAGCCGAGGAGATCGTGCGGCAGGAGGTCGATCTCTTTCTCGAGTATGCGCGAGCGCGCGACGCAACGCCCGCCATTGTGATGCTGCGCGAACACTGGGAGGCAGTTCGCAAAGAGGAATTGGCTCGAAGTAGAAAACGTCTCGGGTCCCTCACCAGCGAGCAGGAAGCGGTGATTGAAAGCCTCACTCAGAGCCTGGTCAACAAGATGCTCCACCAACCCATTTCCGAACTGAAACGACTGAGCCGGCAGACCTTGAACCCGGATGAAGTCGCCATCATCAAGCGGATTTTTGGACTGAAGGACTAGCGGGCAGCTTCTGTGCCATCGAACCAACTCACCATCGGCTCTCGAGGCAGCAAGCTTGCGCTGTTTCAGGCAAACTGGGTGAAAGGTCGGCTAGAAGCAGCGCACCCTGGCCTTTTGGTAGCCATCGAAATCATCAAGACCTCCGGAGACGTCTTTCTGGAATCGCCTTTGAGCAAGATTGGTGGGAAAGGTCTGTTCACGAAAGAGATTGAAGAGGCGTTGCTGGAGGGACGGATCGATTTGGCGGTCCACAGCCTCAAGGATCTGCCCACGCTCCTGCCGGACGGACTGAGTCTCGCTGCCGTCAGCCAGCGCGAAGACGTGCGCGACGCGTTTCTCTCCAACAAGTATCGCAGCCTGGAAGCACTTCCTGAAGGCGCCCAAGTTGGAACCAGCAGCCTGCGGCGCCAATCCCAGCTATTGCGATGGCGGAGTGATCTCAAGATCGCCAATCTCCGGGGCAACCTGGACACCCGTCTGCGCAAGCTGGACGAGGGGCAGTATGATGCCGTCCTCTTGGCCTGTGCGGGCCTGGACCGGCTTGGCTATCAGCATCGCATTGTCGAGCGGTTATCTTGCCAACAAGTGTGCCCGGCAGTGGGACAGGGGGCGCTAGGGATCGAAACCCGGGTGACCGATGAGGTGGCACGTGAACGGGTACAGTGCCTGCACCACTTGCCGACCCACTTCGCCGTGACCGCAGAAAGGGCTTTTCTCCGCCGATTGGGCGGCGGCTGCCAGGTGCCGATCGCGGGACACGCCTGGATTGAAAGATCGCGACTCGAAATGTTGGGAGTCGTGGCGAGCGTGGATGGACGCCAATTCTTCCGCGAGCAAGCTGACAGCCCGATCGAGCAGGCTGCAGAACTCGGCATCCGACTCGCAGAGCGTCTGCTCGCCAGCGGTGCGCGTGAAATCCTGACATCTCTGTCGCCCACATGAGGACCTCGCCGGTTCCCTGTTGGATTTCCGAATCTGACCGCTATGAACGACACTTCCGCGCCTCTTGTCTATTTGGTTGGCGCCGGCCCTGGTGATCCTGAATTGCTGACACTCAAAGGGCTGCGCTGTTTGCAGGCTGCAGAGTGTGTCATCTACGACTCCCTTGTAAACACCGATCTGCTGCAGTACGCATCTCCCAACGCCGAGTGGATTGCGGTTGGAAAGCGCGGCGGCAACCACGGCTTTTCACAAGAAGAGATTAACGCTTTGCTGATTCAAAAAGCCCGGGAGGGCAAAGTAGTCGTTCGCTTGAAGGGGGGAGACCCGTTTGTGTTTGGGCGTGGCGGAGAAGAAGTCGAAGCCCTGGCAAACGAGAGCATCCGCTTTGAGGTTGTGCCGGGCGTGACTTCTGGCTACGCGGCTCCAGCCTACGCTGGAATTCCGGTGACTCACCGTGATTTCAGCCCTTCCGTGGGATTCATCACCGGCCACGAAGATCCCAGCAAGGAGGAATCGCTGATTGCTTGGGACAAGGTCGCGACCGGCATCGGCACACTCGTCTTCTTCATGGGCGTTGCGAACTTGCCCGAAATCGTACGCAACTTGACGCGGCACGGCCGCAGCCCGCAAACGCCGATCGCGTTGATTCAGTGGGGAACGTTCCCACACCAGGAGGTGGTCAGCGGGACCCTTGCAGACATTGTCGAGCGAGTTCAGGCGAAAGGGCTGTCTGCCCCGGCGATTACCATCGTGGGAGATGTCGTCTCGTTGCGCGACCGATTGCGCTGGTTCGACAATCGTCCCCTTTCCGGCAAGCGCATTCTGATTACCCGTCCCAGCCATCAAGCGGATGCGTTTCGCCAGAGGCTGCTGGCAATGGGCGCTGAGGTCATCGCGTTTCCGACGATCACCATTCGCGACCCTTCGTCCTGGGACGCTTTGGATCGAGCGATTCGCCGCATCGGGGCGTACCAATGGTTGGTGTTCACCAGCGCCAACGGCGTCGAGAAATTCCTTTCGCGGTACCGCCAGCTCGGGCGCGATTTGCGAGACTTGCGAGGCATTCGTGTGGCTGCCATCGGCCCGGCGACCGAGAAAGCCTTGGCCGAACGAGGCTTGAACGTCGAGATCCTGGCGGAGGAGTTCAAAGCAGAAGGGCTGCTGCAGAGCCTGCAAGGCAAACTTGTCAAAGGAACGCGCGTCTTGATCCCTCGAGCCAAGATCGCTCGCGACGTTCTGCCCGCCGGACTGGAGCAGCAAGGCGCGCAAGTCGAGGTCGTCGAGGCCTACCAATCGACGCCCCCGTCCGAAGGAAAGAAGCGGCTTGAAATCATCCTAAACGAGCGTCCGCTCGATATGATTGTGTTTACCAGCTCCTCCACCGTGACCAACCTGGTCGCTATGGCCGACACAGGTGCGCTGGCAGACGCTGTAAAGCGCTGTGCGATCGCTGCGATCGGCCCAATTACGAAGCAGACGGCAGAAAACTGCGGTCTTGCCGTTCATGTCCAGCCGGCCCAGTACACCATCCCCGCGCTGGTGGATGCCATCGCCGCCTTCTACGGAAAGTAGCTAGCGGCTTGGTGGAAGCAGCTCGGCGAGAGCTCTGCTTTCCCGATCTCGTCGGATCCGAGCTCTTTCACTGTTCGAAACTCATCAATCCTTAAACAGCCCGTCGAAAGCCGACTTCACCTGGTCGTTCGAAGGTTTGGAGGTTCCTCCGGCAGTCCGTGTGCCAGGCGCAAAGTAGTCGCAGTAGTTGGCCCGCTCTTTGTCATTGACCCACTCGGCCTGAGTTTCACGACACTGATTATGATATTGCCGGTCGTAAAACCGGCAGTTCTTACAGGCGTGCAGGTCGCTCGAGCACTTGGGACAACTGTCGGCCCGCAGTACCTTTCGTTCGCCGGAGATCTCTGCGACTTCTGCTCCACACTTCCAACAGATCATCGGCTTTCTCCCATTGATTCGGTGTCACAGGCGGACCCGCGCGAGCGCACCGCACATCTGGGAGCGGCTTGCTGCCCAAGGGCCGCCGGCCCGGATGTCCCAGGTCGAACCACGGCCATTTGAAGCACTGGCCTGCGGCAATATAAACGCGGGCCAGGCACGAAACCCGCTGTGCGACGGCGTGTCCGCGCTCCCTTCACTCTGCTTTTTCCTGCAGCCGCTTCAGCACCTCTTCCAGGCGTTTGAGTTCTTCACCGTACCCTTGCCAGTTCCCTTGGCGCAGCGCGCTCTGCGCTCTCTCATAGTGCGCGCTGGCTTCCTCTATCAAAGCTTTCAACGAAAGACCGGCCGTTTGCTGGCTCGGCTGGGGTGCGGCAATCGAGGTGGGCGTACCCACGGGTGCGCCGCCGAAGATTCGCCCAAGTGAAAGCTCAAGCGTTTCTTCCATCGCGATGTTGTTACCGTAGGCGACGATGATGCGTTTGAGCTCGGGCAAGCTCCCTTCTTGAGAAGAAGCGAGGTACAGGGGTTGAATATAAAGAACCGAATCCTGGACCGGAATTACCAGCAAGCTGCCGCGAAGGACCCTCGATCCGCTGCGATCCCACAGGGTGAGCTGCTGAGAGATGCGGGCATCCTGGTTCACCCGGCTCACGATCTGTGACGGCCCGTATACGAGGCGTTGCTTGGGGAAGTTGTAGACCACCAACTGACCATAGTTCGGTTCGTCACAGCGCGCCGCCATCCAGGCAATCATGTTCTCGCGCCGTGCGGGCGCGAAGGGTGACATGAGGATGAACTCCTCTCGATCGCTCGTCCCGCTCAGTTTCATGACGGTGTAGTAGGGCTCGAGCGGAGTGTCCCCCTCCGCCGTTGTTGCCGCCGTTGGAATGCGCCAAAGATCCTCTTTGTTGTAAAACACCTGCGGATCGGTCATATGGTAAGTCGCATAGATATTCGCTTGGATTCGAAACAGGTCCTCCGGGTAGCGGATGTGCCGGCGCAGATCGGCTGGCATTGCGTCCAGCGGCTGAAAAACGCCGGGATAGATTTTGGCGTAGGCCAGGATGATGGGATCCTTCGGATCGCTGATGAAAAACCGGATCGTTCCGTTGTAGGCATCGACAGTCACTTTCACCGAATTCCGAATATAGTTTCCCAGCCGCGCGGTTGGCCGGGAATAGGGGAAGTAGCGGCTCGAAGTGTAGCCGTCCATCATCCAGAATAGGCGTCCATCCTCCGACACGACCATGTAGGGGTCTTCGTCGAACGTGAGGAAAGGCGCCGCCTTGGTGAGCCGTCCGGGAATGGAGCGCTCGAACATCAACCGGCTTTCGGGTGTAATGGCGGCCGATAGGACGATCTTGGGTTCCCTGAATCGGAAACTGAACAACAGCTTGCGCCACAATCCCTGCACCGGGATGCCCCCGCTGCCGCTGTATTCCGTGTAGACATTCTCGTCGCCAGACGGATAGTCAAACTCCTTCTCGCGCGTCTTGACGAAGCAATAGGAGTTGGTTTTTTCGCCATAGTAGATCTGGGGACGCTTCACCTGAATGCTGCTGGTGGCGACGGGAGGAATATCCTTCACAAGAAATTCGGGCAATCCTTCTTTGCTGATCTGATTGACGGGTCCCAGGCACAAGCCATAGCCGTGGGTGTAGGTCAGGTGTTCGTTGATCCAGGTGCGGCTGGGAAGGCGCTCTGAGGAGAGTTCGCGAGGCGAAAGGCTTACCTGGCGCGACTTGCCGTCGATCAAGTAGCGGTCGTTGTCGACGTCCACGAAATCATAGTAGGTGCGGATCACCTGAAGCTGGCTGTAGGTGCGAAGCAAAGGCCGGTGATCCCACAACCGAATGTTCTGGAGGGTTAATTCGTTCTTCTTGATCGCCTCTGCAGACAGGTTTTCCAGCGCTGGAAACTCCAACTCCTGCACCTGGTCGATGCCATAAGCCAGACGCGTGTACTTGATCTCTTGCGCGAGGTATGGCGTTTCCATGCTGATCTCGTTAGGTGCCACTTGAAAGCGCTGCGTCAGCTCGGGTATCGCTCTTCGTCCAATCAGCGACACCACCACCAACCCGCCGATGCCAATCCAAGCCAGACGATACTTCTGGCTGAAACCGCTTAGCAGCACTAAGAGCGCGGCAGCCGCACTCAGGTACATCAGAAGTTTCAGTGCCGGCATCTCCGCGTGAACATCGGCATAACTGGCGCCAGAGACGATGCCGCGGTCTGAGAAGAGCAGGTCGAACAGCTCCAGACGGTAGTGCACTCCCCACAACAGCAGAAACATCGCCGCCAGTGAGAACAGGTGCACGCGCGCCTTCCTGGCAAGTTCGGGACCACGCGGCGTAATCCACACCCCACCTTCCGCGAGATAGACCAGCAGCGAAGCCACAAACGAAAAAACGAGCAGCACCATGGCAAATGAGTAAAGAAATCGGTAGTAGGGCAGGGTGAAGAAGTAGAAGCCGATATCGCGGCCAAACAAAGGATCGGAAATACCGAACGGAACCGCGTTTTGTTGCCGAAGGTAGACATCCCATTGCCCCCCGCCCCACCTTCCGACGAGGTAAGCCAGCACCAGCGCGCCACCCAGTAAGATCCAACGCAGCCCCGATCGCAGCATGTCGAGCTGCGGTATTTCCACCAGGGTTTCGACAAACCGATGGGGCGTCTGACGGGCCAGACTCCGTGCCAGGAGCGAGTTGCCATAAACCCCAACGAAGAACAACGCGCCGAATGCGCCCGTGAGCCATACCTCAGCCCAGAAGCTGCGGGTGAACAGCACCGGATAACCCGTCTCTTTGAACCAAAGCCAATCGGTCCAGAATGTGACAATCGCATTCGAGAACGAAAACAGCAGGAGCAGGAGGAGCGGAATTAGGATTTGCCAATTCTTACGGATCACAGGAACCTCCACGAATCTGTCAAAAACGGACGAAGAGCATTATGCTGGCGCAGCAGCAGTCCACGAGCACGAGTCTCGCTCCAGCTGGCAGGCGTAAAGACCTGCGTGGTCGACGTTTCCTCGGAGGCCCGCCTATCGACTGCCTCTGAACTGAACCGGGCAAGCTCGACCCACGGAGCCTGGGTCTGCTTCCCGGTGGGCGTCAGTGCACCTGCTTCTCTTGCCCTCGCCAGTACTTCTCACGCAGGAGTTTCTTCTGAATCTTTCCCGTTCCCCCTTTGGGCAACGACTCGACGATGTCGATGCTGGCCGGAACCTTGTAACGCGCCAGGTTCGCCTTGCAATGCCGCCGCAGCGCTTCGGCTTCGCAAGCGTTTCCGTTCCTAAGCACCACAAAGGCCTTCGGCACTTCGCCCCATTTCTCGTCTGGGACTGCAATCACCGCACATTCCAGTACCGCCGGATGCGAATACAGCGCTTTCTCGACTTCGATCGAGGAGATGTTCTCCCCACCACGCAGGATGATATCCTTCTTTCGATCGACGATGAGAACATATCCTTCTTCGTCCATGGTTGCCATATCACCGGTGTGCAGCCAGCCATCGCGGATCGCCCGGGCAGTCTCCTCCGGCTGTTTCCAGTAACCCCTCATGACAATGTTGCCCCGAGCCACGATCTCGCCGACGGTTTGGCCGTCGCGCGGAACGTCTACGCCGTTCTCGTCGACCACGCGCACTTCCGTGCCTGGAAGCTCCAGGCCAGTCATCGCCGCCCTTCGGTAGAAAGCCTCGCCTTCCTCGCGCAGGTGGCTTTTCAGGAGAGCGACCGTCAACACCGGCGAGGTCTCGGTTAGCCCGTAACCACACGACACGTCGCAGCCGATGCGCTCTTTAAGCTCTCTCAGCAGCGCCTTCGGCATCGCGGAGCCGCCCATGTGAATCAAACGCAGACTGCTCAAGTCAAACTCGCGAACGGACGGTTCTTGCAGCAACAGCGTTGCCATCGTCGGCACCAGGTTAAACAGCGTTACTTTCTCTTGCTGGACGAGCTGCAAGAGGCGCTTCGGTTCGAACCGGCGCAGCATCACGTGAGTTCCTCCCGCAGCGGTAATGGCGTGGGTGGCACCCCAGCCATTAGCATGAAAGAGCGGGATGGTGTGGAGTTGCACCTCGGCGTCGCCCGTTTGCAGCGCCCACATGACACTCGTGGCGTGCAGGAACAAATTGCGGTGAGTCAGCATGACTCCTTTGGGTTGGGCAGTCGTGCCGCTGGTGTAGAAAAGCTCAGCCACGTCGTTCTCGTCTACGACCGTAGTGTGACCCGTGGCTGAACTCGCGTCTGCCAGAAACCTCTCGTAGTTCCGGTCGCTCAGCCAGGGCTTGCCTGGCTCTGCGTCGAGAACGACAAATAAAGGTTCTCGCTGCAACTGTTCGCGAATGGAGTCGATGACAGGAAGAAACTCGGCTTCCAAAAAAAGGACCCGCGCCTCCGAATGGTCCAGAATGAAGCGAAAATCGCCGGCAGCCAGCCTTACGTTCAACGGCAGCAGGATCCCACCCGCCAAGGGGACGCCGTAGTAGGCTTCAAGCAGACGATGGCAGTTGTGCCCGAGATAAGCGACGACGAAACCTTTTCCGACTCCGCTGTCTGCCAATCCGTTCGACAGCCTCTGTACCCGCTCGCCAAACTCGGCATAGCTAAACCGGTGGTGGCCGCATACAACGCCCACCTTGCGTGGGTAAAGCTTTTCGGCGCGGCGCAAGAACATCAGCGGCGTCAATGGCACCAGCATGAGAAAGCCGTCTCCAAACCGACAAGGGCCAAGGATATCAGAGGCTCGTTGGTTCTGACGTGAAAAAAGCAGGCATCGTACGAGCCGTAGCCATCTGCATCCGACCACAAGAACTTCTATCGGTGCCACTGATTCCCGGCGTCGCCTGCCAGGAAAAGGCGGCTCTTCGTACCGGTCTCGCCAACCGAGTCGAGCGATTGTTCTGCCCGGAATCAGCGAAGAACACCTTTCTCCCGTCAAGCCACACACCCAGGCCTGACGGCTTGCGCGATCACTGGCGGTTTAGACATCTCTCTCGCAAGGGTGTGAACGGCTGACAGGACTGAAATATCGGGCTCTCCTCTCCCTAACGTGGGAAGGGCGTGACTTGCTGGAATGCTGCAGGTCTCCTCTGTTTCGGGCGGGCCGATGCATTGAGGGGTCGCATCCCTGGGGTGGCGAACCGTTTGCTCTCTGGGGCGGTGAAGAATGTATCTGGAAAATAGGGAACAACCGCCGCAATCGAGAGAAACGCCATAGGAGCAAAACCATGAAAAGGAGACTGCCTCTAGCAACACTGCTGTTCCTTTCGTTTTGTTTCCTGGTCCGGAGCTGGAGGCAGCGGGCAAACGAGAAGTTCACAATGCCACGCCCGAGCAACTGTCCCATCGGCTCCCTGGAAGGAGAGTGTCACTCGTCCTCAAAGACTCCAGCGAGCTTCAAGCACAGGTCGAGCGCGTGCAGCGAGGTCTTCTCGAAGTCGTCGTTCGCAAAACGAAAAACCGCTCGCGATTCATGCCAAAAAGTCGAGCCGTCGTGCCCATAGTCGAAGTCGATGCGATTCGCTACACCGAACGCCGCGGGAACTTGGAGACGATTCTGCCGGCGGCCGCAGGTGGCGTCGGAACCACCGCTGGGCTCAGCAGGCTTCTCTTCGCCGACCGGCCCAATGGCGCCGGAAGCATTGCGGCCACAGTGGGAGCCGTTGTGGCTGGCATGGCAGGAGCCGCATTTCTTGGGAAGCATCTGGACGAAGTCGTGGTCGAACTGCGGATCGTCACCCCAGCCCCGTAAGCCGCGGCAGTCCAAGAGCCACCGCTCCAATCTTGCGCGCCTTTTTTTGCTGATCGCCACTCCGATCTGTCCTAGAATCGAAAGTTGAGGGGCCTCGCTGTGTGGCTCACGTATGTCCAAAAGCTCTTTGATGTTTAGGCTGTTCCACAGGCGTTCCCAATGTGGCTGCAATCGCCAATCGATTCTCTGAATCCCCGTTTACCTTGAGTTAACGCAACTACAACCGATCTGCCTTCGAGTCCCGCGCTTGCCTCTTGCTCGAGGCGCCCAACATTGAAACCCTCACAGTTACGCTTGCTGGTTCCACACGCCTAGTAGTCGTGAGATTCGAAGTGTCCAAACTCCAGACACGGCCTAAACCTAAAAGCTGCGCGGGTGAAGCACTCACCTGCTTCACTCTGAAGTTTGTACATTTCAAATCTCGCGACTACAGGGCCTATGTTGGCAAGCCGGAGGCTTGCTAGCCATTAGCCGGTGGTCGAGCGTTAGCGACACCACCGGTTCTGAAGTCATCGCGAGCAGCACCCTGAAAGGGTGCCAGCCGACGTTTTCGTCTAGCGCATCTCATCGATCAATGTCGGCCACGCTGCCACTCCAACCCCATCCGGGTCGTGCTTCTCTCTTGGTACAGACCACGTCTTGGCTCCAACCACGACCCGGCTCGTCACGGTCCCTTCAAGTCTCGTAAGTCCTTGAGTCGAGGTCGAGCCCTTGCTAACGCGCGGACTGCTGATTTGGCTCACTCGGCTGTTCAAGGGAGGGCTCACAACTTTGACGGGACCCCGGCTGGCTCGCAACGGAGGTGGCATTGTTCGATGACCTTTGCTCGACCACCGGCTAATGGCTAGCAAGCCTCTGGCTTGCCCGGCTCGTTTCTATGAATCGAGCCCTGAAGTTTCTACATTGCCTACGTGGCATGGGCAAGATGCCCATGCCACGTAGCACGGGCTCCCAGCCTGTGCCTAGCAAGCCTCCGGCTTGCTAGCGGCGGTCACAGACCGCCGCTACGATGCTTGACGAGATGTTTCGGCGGCTCTGCGAGCCGCCAAAACCCCGGAGCAAGGGCTTAGACTCCACGGGCCATATAGCGCCTGACCGCCGCCAACGCGTGGTCTACTTCGGAATGGAGGTTATAGAAATGCGGCGAAAAGCGCAGACCGCTGCGCTGGCCACCCGGGCGCGGAGCGCCGGCGATGTGGTCCTTTTCATACAGGGCTGCCGCCAGTTTCGGGATGTCGAGGTTGCCTGGTAAGAATGATACAACCGAGTGCGAGCGTGTGGGCTCGGTGCTTGTCCAGAGTTTCACTCCATCGATCTTCTGCAGTCCTTCGATCAAAGCCTGGCAGAGCTGCCTCGATCGTGCCTCGATCTGTTTTCTTCCAATCTTCGACTGGAACTTGAGCGCCTCGCCAAAGCCAATGATGGCGGGCTCGTCACGTTGGCCGAAGCTCTCGAAACTCTTGGAAATTCCAGTACTTCCCGGGAAGGCGCTGATGATACTAGGCCAGATGCGGCTGTGGGCCGTCTTGTTGATGTACAAGACCCCCACTTCCTTGGGCCCGCATGGCCACTTGTGGGCGCTGGCCGTGTAGAAGTCGGGCTGCATCTCTGCCAGATTCACATCGATCAATCCAAGCGACTGCGCCCCATCAACCAGCGTCAGCACGCCTTTTTCGCGGGCCATTCGGCAAAGCTCGCGAGCCGGCAGCAGATCTCCCACTGTGCTCGTCAGGTGCGTAAAGGCAAGCACGCGCGTTCTAGCGGTCAGCTGTTTCGCGACGGTATCCAGATAATAGGCGTCGCCTGGGTGCGGATTGATCTGCTCGATGATTTGGACTCCGAAACCAAAACGGCGCGACTTGCTCTTCCAGGCATCGAGGTTGCTGGGGTGATTATCCGAAAACAAGAGCACTTCCTCGCCTTCCTTCAGGTCAACACCACTGGACACGAGGTTGTTGCCCTCGCTGGTGTTGCGGGTTAGGACGATCTCGCCGGCAGTCACCCGCAAGAACTCGGCCAGTAGCTTCCGAGTCGCCTCTCGGCCCTCACCCAGTTTGATTCGGTTGGGAAAAGACGGGTCGCGATCCATGTCGCGCGTCAGGCGTTCCTGCGCTTCGACGACGGGAAGCGGCGTGGGACAGAGGTTGGCAGCGTTCATGACGCCCAGTCCTGGAGGCATCAGAAACTGCTCGCGCACCGATTCCCAAAACGCTTCATTGGGATTCGAAGGCGTCACGGGCAACGGTTTGGCTTCGGCTGAGGCCGACCCTGCCCCGGGAACCCAGGCCGCGGCTCCGGCAACGGCTAGTGATCGGGCAAAAGCTCTCCGAGAGAAGCGCAGTTCTCCTCCAAGCGAGTGCTGGGACATAGCGACTCTCCTTGTCTCTGAACCTGGCTTGGGTGCTTCCAGTTTTCGGGGGTAGGAAGCGGTTAGCAGGCGCAACGTCCAGCTCAGGGCAACCGGAGCCACTGCTCTAAATATTGCAAACGGCCCTCGGACCTATTTCTCCTTCAGGCTGATGACCTTCAACGTGTCCGCTTCGAGTGTGCCCTCGGCCACAACGGCAATGTCTGCTTCCTTCTTGGTCTTCTCCGCGAGAGCTTTGGCTTTCTGGCTGCCTGCAGCATCGAACTTCGTGTACTTGCCGTTGGCGAAAATGCCGAAGCCACTCGCCGCACAGTGATCCATAAGAGCGCATTCCTTGCTGTGCTTCGCAGCGGCGACGGCGTCCTTCACTTCGCCAGCGCACATCTGGTCGATCAGGTGTCCGGTCAATGTGACTTTCTTGCTTTCGGCGATGCCGGCAGACTGCCCGCCAACGGCGGCTAGCAACAAGGCAAAGATGATGATCGTCGAGATTTTGTTCATTTTCGTCTCCTTATGTTAGCGGTGAGTATGACAGAGGACCCGCATCATAGGAAGCGGGGCGCGAAACGTCAAGCTGCGATCAGACTCAGCAGCAGAAAGAGCACCCAATTCTGCGTCGCTGAATAGCGGCTGCAGAAGTCAAGGCGCCAGCCTAGTATTACTTTGTTAAGTCTCTTCGGGTGGCGCATACATCGTGCTTTTTGCAATGTATGCGTACCGTACGCACACATGACAAACTGCGCCATGTGTGCGCCACCCAAAGTATCGGGACAAGACTTTAACATAGTAATACTAGAGAGCTGCTCATCAGGGCTGCTGGATTCCCGCCCACGCGGGAATGACGATCATCACGCGGTTTGACCGTCATGCCCGCGAAAAGGGCATCCAGCCCCCGATGTTGGAATTGCGAAATCTCCCACCACCGTCTGAGTGCTCTCAGCGCAAAAGAGCGTCCTGCACGGGCATATGGAATGCTGGTTTGTCGGCTCGAATGCTTCATCTCCCCCAATCAAATCCCAGGGCCGGGTGGCGCCTGGACCTGAATGACGACGGCTTCCCCCGGAAGCTGTGAAAAAATTATTGGAAAAAGTCTTGACTAGCGATATCGCTATGATATACTGTCTCCCTCCTGGAATTCCTACCGGAGGAGACCGTCATGGGCCACCAGTCCAAAGTGCAGGTGATCGAACGCGGAGGCATCCAGCGCCAGT
>VFZK01000077.1 GCA_016871215.1 Acidimicrobiia bacterium
GTCAAAGTCGTGAGCCTTCCCTGACGGTCGGGCTTACTGAATAGCCGCATCGACAAAATCAGTAGCCCGCGCGTTAGCAAGGGCTCGACCTCGACTCAAGGACTTACGAGACTTTGACGGGGCCCTGTAGAAATGCTTGACACTGGATCGTTCTTTTGGTATTTCGTCAGAAATTCGGAGACCCACTCGTTGTGTTCTCCGAGGGCAGCAAGGGCGGAGTTTAACGCTTGAGTGCTGGCAGGCTCTTGCCTATAATCCCGTTCGCTCGTCAGAGTTGTGCTGCTTCGGATGCAGTGCTGCACCCCGCGCCTTCCTGTGTCCGTCTGAGGCAGAACGAACCCAAAATCTGTTTCCGTCTTGGAAACAGATCTGCTTGCCAATCCAGCATTAGCAACTTCGAGACTGGTTAGTTCCTGCAGTTCATCCAAGCCATAGGGAGGTGGTGAGCCGCGTGAGCGCGATGCACAAGCTTTTATACCAACGCATCATCTTCTGCAACAAATGCCGGCGCAGCATGTTTGTCGGCCCCAACGCCCGCTATCTGATTCATTTGGCAAGACACACGGCTTTCAACAAGCTGCTCATCTTCGTGGCGGTCCTGGCGCTGATTTCATTTGCTCCTTCGACGATCTCGATCATGTCCGCCAGGAAAGGGAGCCTGGCCTATTTCGCCAGCGAAGAGCAACTGAAGCAAGAGAAAGTCGTTCAAAACACCCTGCAAAAACACTCTGCTATCAAGTCCGAGCAGACTAATCGACTCACCAAGCTGATCGTGCGGCATGCTCGCGAGAAGAAATTAGATCCCAAGCTGGTGGCGGCGATCATCGTGGTCGAGTCGCATGGGAACCCTACCGCGATTTCTGAGGCCAAATCTGTCGGATTGATGCAGGTTCACATTCCGACGTGGGGTGGAGTGATCGATTTTACGGAACGCAATCCGTTCGATCCCGAAGTCAACATTGATGTTGGCACTACAATTCTTGCTGACTATCTCAAGCGGTACAAAGACTTAGGTACTGCGCTCACAGCCTACGAGGGCAACCGCGACCCCGACACAAGCGAGTACTTGGCGAAGGTCATGGAGATCTACCGCCCAGGCAGCACTCTGCCTCGAAAGCCTGCGGCGCCCGCCGAAACTCCGTAGAACTTTTACACCGCGGCAACTCACTGCAGGAAATTATTACTCAAGGACTTCAAGCCTAGCAGCTTGCCCCGTACCGTTGTTCGACGTCCTTCCCCTGTGGTACAGCCACTTCCAAGGGCAAAATTAGTTTCAATTTTGGGTTTTCGATTGCAGGCGCGTGCTCAATTGAACGCGTACTGGTGTCTGGTTTTGCTCAGCTGGAAGACGGCCCGAGGAATCTTCGCCATGATTGACGAGAACTGCGTCATTTGGAAGGAAGACAAAGGATTTTGTTGGTGTCCCAGTTCAGCCTGGGGTGTGAAGGACGAAGAACTCTGCCAGTTGTGCCAGATCAAAAACGCCGAAATCATCGAGAAGATTGAAATCATCAATCCCTCAATACGAAAGGTCCGGGCGGCTCGGCAGCGGTAGGACATGCTCGCCGCCCACGCTTCCACCAAGCGCCCAACTAGGGAAACATTCTGGACTTCTGATCGGGTTCGAGGGGAACTTGCAGGTTGGTTCCTGAAGTGGTCTTACCCTTCTGCACTTCGACCACTCGCGTGTCGTAAATGACGGCAGTTGGCAGACCCAATTCGGGTGGATTGGGATCTGGTTTGGTGAGAAGAACGACGAAGTACTTACCTGGCTCGAGGCCAGGAATGGTGTATCGCTCGGAGGGTATCTCGAAGTAGCTTCTGCTGTTGTCTTTGAGATTGACGACGAGCAACGAGAGTTTCTCGATCTTCACGGAATTCGCTTGAGATGTGATCGTGCCTGCCACCGAGCCGACAACCCGCAGTGGGAAGTCGATCCCTTCAACCAGATCTCCTTCCGTCATCTCCAGCGTCTTTTCCTGAACTCCGCTGGACGAAACCAAGTTCGGGTCGTCGAGGACTGGCTTCAGCGCATAGCGTCCGGGCGGCGTTCGTTCGATGAGAAACGATCCGTCGTCCCTGAGCCTGAAGTTTTTTCGTTCGAAGCCATCCACGTCGGCGCCCTGACGAACTAACGAGACTCCTTTTCCAGCAGGCCTGAGTGCGTATTCAGGATCCTCGATCTGCAGCCCGCCACGAATCGTGCCTCCCAGAGGGAGAATGAAGTCGATGTGCCGTGCCCGCTCGCCTTCGTCCAGCCTGATCGCATCCGCTTTGGCGGCGCCCAGTTTTTCCCGATAGAACAGATTGACGAGCCGGCGAATCTCTGGAGGCAGAGCGGTCTCGACCCGATAGTTTCCTGGAGGCAAGTCGGTAATCAAAAACTCGCCGTCGGCCCCGGTCGTTGCGACGAAGGGATTTAGGGTGCTCTCGTCGATGGTGTGAAAGAGCAGTCCCACGTTCGGTAGCGGACGATTGTGATAGCGCGACCGAACAGAGCCTGAAATGCTGGCGCCTTCAACCAAGGAAAAATTAATGCCTGCAAAGACACTTCCTGCTTCGATCTCGAGGCGGTCGGCCAGCTCCGCATCGAAATGACCGTCGTGGAACTGCTTCAAATACCGGCGGCCGCGCCCGGCCGCGGCGTCTCTGCCTGGCACCGCTTCCAGCGTATAAGCGCCTTCGTTAAGGCCACGAAGGTTGTAGAACCCTTGCGCATCGGTGTAGGCAAGGTACGGCGGTTCCTGCTGGCTTCGATTTTCAGCCACGATTCGCCAGCCGGCGATGGGTTCCCGATTCCTGTTTGCGTAAACCCGGCCGCTGATGCTGCCACCAGGGTGCAACCTGAAGTCGACCTTGGTAACGGATCTCAGCCGTGTGACGTTGATGCTGGTAGACCGTTCCGGCTCTCTCACGCCGCCGAAATAAACGGGAATGAAGTTTTCGTCGAGCGGCAACACCTGAACTTTGTACACCCCCGGCGGAAGCGCCCGAAAACGGTAAGACCCGTCACCCATCGTCTGTGTCGAGGTACGAAAACCTCGTGCCGAGGCATAAACCCTTAAATTCGAGAGCGGAGCCAGGTCGGCAGCACGCAACACCCTGCCTCCGATCGAGCCACCCGCCGCCAGTTTCAGATTGACAATTTGGAAGGATGAGAAGGTGGCGATCTCAATGACATCGCCCCGGCTGTCGCCGGAAGCCGAAAAGAACTGGGGCAAATAGTCCGAACCAGGCAGACTGGCAAGCAAGCGATACTTGCCACGAACTAGATCGAGCTGATAGGTACCATCCGGTTGGCTTGTGGATTGGATTTCCCGCTGGCTTCTGGAGAGAGGGATGGCGCGAACGAGCGCGCCTTGAAGGGCCTGACCGGTATCGGCATCCGTAATGCGGCCAACGACTTCAGCGGCCTGTAGTATCGCACACAGTCTGGCCAGCAGCAGCGGCCAGCACAGGATAGACACAAGGCGTCGCATGGCTCGGCACCCTCGGTGATCCTCTCAAACTATATCACAGCCGGCGCGCCTGGAAGGCGTGGATGATCCGCCGCCGCCACGCCAGATCAACCTGAATGCCTGACCTTTGGAGCAGCTCGTTCAGCTTTTCAGCTGACTCGAAGAAGCCGAATCGGATGATGTGGTGAAGGAACGATGCCAGCCCTGCCGAATGCTTCGGTCTCAGCGTTGTCTGACACACGAAGCGGCCCTGACGCGGCAGTATTCGGGCGATTTCGGCCAGCGCGCTTTCCGGCCGGTCGAACAAGTGCAGTGCGCCGCTGCAGAGAACAGCCTCGATAGCTTCACTGCGAAACGGGACGCTAAACGCGTTGCCGCGGACGAACAGGATGTTTTGGAGCCCTTGCCGAAGCGCATTCCTCCTGGCCCGTCGAAGCATGGGTAACGAGAGATCCAAAGCGATCACCCAGCCCGGCGTTCGCGCTGCCAAAGGGCACGCAAACAAACCCGGACCGCACGCCAGATCCAGGATGTTTGTCCTTGCGTCCGGTTCGATCCTTTCGATGAGGTCGGCCGCGAACCGCCGAAACGACGACGAACTGGCGATGAAGAATCCCAGCGGCCTCCAATAGGTTTCGTAAACTGCGGCGATGGGTGGGAACTGCATCAGCCGCTGAAAGGGCGTGATGACTTCACGCTGGGCCGCGCCAGCCAGACAATCCAGAATCCCGTCACGGAGCGGGTACGAGGTTTGGCACCCAGAGCAATTGAGAGCGCCTTCCTCGGGCAGCCGCTTGAGCGAGGCTGGAAAGTTCCAGGCCAAGGACTCTGAAGCGCATCGAGGGCAGCGAAAGAGCCTGGCGAGCGCCTCGACCTCGGCTCGTTGGCCCGGCTTTAGACTCACAAAGGTATCTTACGAATCGGCAAGGCGCTCGACGAACGAGCGCAACGCTCGACCCGTCGGACCCGACAAGGCTGAAGTGTCTTGTGACAGCGATTGGCGAAACCGGACCAGATCTTCGTACGTGTCGAGGTCAAGGATCTCACGCAGCCGATGCCAGCGGATGGAGCGCCGCTCAAGCTGCTGAACTGTCTCTCCGAAAACCAGCGGCGTACCCCACGAGATTCCACTGAAGAGATCGGGCAGGTGGCGCGAAAACCCAATCAGGTAGTAGCCGCCATCGGTCGCAGGCCCGATCACGACCGGGTTTCGGTTGAGTTCGAGAAACGCCGTTTGGAGGTCCCTAAAATCGAGCAGCGGCGAGTCTGTGCCGATGAACACGACTCGTCGAAACCCTTCGTTCCACTTCTGGCGAAGCCCTTGAGATAGGCGCTCACCCAAGTCGCGCCCCCGTTGTGTTTGGACGTCGATGCCTGGGGGCAAGTCCAACACGCCAAGTTGTTCTCGGCCGAACGGACTAAAAAAAATCGACTTGTGCACAGACCCGAGATCCCAGTCGCGAAGTCGTTCGATCCAGAGGCGAACCAGGAGACCATGCAGATTCAGAGAATCCTCGATCGCCAGGTCGGGTTGCATCCGAGTCTTGACGCTGCCCAGGATTGGAGCTTTGGCGAAAACGATCAAGCAAGCTTGCGATTCGGCCGCAGGTGGCATCAGCCCTTTGCCTCGATGGGACGGTCTCATTGCCCCTAGTCAGCGGCCGGATAGCCTGGAGCAATTCTTGGGTAAGGCCACTCAAAGCCGGCGGCCGTACTCACGCCAGAATCCGCCGCACCACCTCTCCCGAAACGCCGGTCAGCCGGGCATCCAGCCCCTGGAATTTCACGGTCAAGCGCAGATGGTCGATGCCGAGCAAATACAGCAGGGTGGCGTGAAAATCATGCACGCTGACGGGGTCTTCGATCGCAGCGTAGCCGAGTTCGTCGGTGGCACCGTAGGAGATCCCACCTTTGATGCCGCCCCCTGCAAGCATGAAGGAGAAGCCCTTGATGTGATGGTCGCGGCCATCCCCGCCCTGGGACATCGGGGTACGGCCGAACTCACCGCCCCACACCACCAGGGTGTCCCGGAGCATGCCGCGCTGCTTGAGGTCGGTAATCAAAGCGGCCGTAGCCTGGTCCGTTTCCTGCGCCTTGATGGCCACGTTGTTCTTGACGCTGCCATGATGGTCCCAGTCACGATGGTAAAGCTGAATGAAGCGCACTCCGCGCTCTGCCAGACGCCTCGCCAGCAGGCAGTTCGAAGCAAAGGAGCCATCTCCAGGCTTGGCGCCGTAAAGGTCGAGAATACTCTGCGGCTCCCGGCTCACATCCATCAAGCCGGGCACGCTGGTTTGCATCTTGAACGCCATTTCGTACTGAACCATTCTCGTGAGAATCTCGGGATCCTGCACCGCTTCATACTGAAACTTGTTGAGTCGGTTGATTGCCTGAACGGATTCGCGCTGGACTTCGGCGCCCAGCCCGGGCGGACGCTTGATGTACAGCACGGGATCGCCAATGGAGTTGAGTTTCACTCCTTGAAAGCGGCTGGGTAGGAATCCCGAAGACCACTGACGCACCGCAATCGGCTGCATCTGGCCGCCCTTGCCTGAAGATACCAAGACGACAAACCCAGGTAAGTCTTCCGCTTCAGAGCCAAGTCCATACAGCACCCACGAACCCATGCTCGGCCGGCTGGCAATGATCGAGCCCGTGTTCATCAAGGTATGCGCTGGATCGTGATTGATCTGTTCCGTCCACATGGATCGAACGATGCAGATTTCGTCGGCAAGACTGCCAATGCGCGGAAACAGCTCGCATAACTCGGTCCCTGATTGGCCGAAACGTTTGAATCCATGCTGCGGCCCGAAACAGACGAGCGGCCTGCCTTGCAGCTGCGCCAGCTGCTGGCCCTTGGTGAAGGACTCCGGCATGGGCTTGCCATGCAACGCGGCCAACTGCGGCTTTGGGTCAAACGTCTCCAGATGCGAGGGCCCACCCGCCTGGTAGAGGAAAATGACACGCTTGGCCTTGGGGTTGAAATGGAGCGGGTTGACGGCGGCCCGCCCGGTCTGAGTCGCATCGACTGACTTCGGATTGAGCAGTGCGTTCAGGCCGAGCAGCCCCAGCCCGGCGATGCCATTTCCGAGGAAAGTCCGGCGATGAAGCTGGAGCGGTGTGGTTTTCATAGGTTCGTCCCTGGATCTGCGAGAGCGTCAATGCATGGCTCGAGCTGCGCCCGTGCGCAACCATGGGCGTCGTTCACACCTGACGGCCGCCAAGTCCAAGTCTGCAAAACATGTTCGGTGTGGCCTGCTCTCAAGTCGCCGACCCTCGCTGCCGGAGGGTCGGAGAACGCGACAACTCCACGCGCTGAGCTTGCTCGCTAGTTCCGGGTAATCGTCTCGTGCAGGTTCAAAATCGCGCGGGCCACTGTCGTCATGGCAGCTAGCTCGGCTGGTTTCAGGTTAGACGCCAACGGCGCCTCGCCGACATGGATCAGTTCCTGGGCGCTCTCCAGCGAAGCCGCAAAGCGTTTAAGGCTCTTCTGGTGAAGTTCGGCCAGAATGGCGCGCTCTGAGTGGCTTGGTTTTCGACTGACGGCTTTCGCAAACGCCCAATCGATCCGTGCTTCGAGACTGGCTTTGCCGTTCTTCAAGATGTTCTGGGCGAAGGCCCGGGCTGCTTCTACAAAAATCGGATCGTTCAAAAGCACCAGAGACTGCAATGGGGTGTTCGAGTTCACGCGGCTTACAGCACATTCCTCGCGGCTGGACGCGTCAAACGCAAGCAGGCTGGGATGCAGAAACGTTCGCTGCCAGAACGTGTACACGCTGCGGCGGTAGAGATCCTCGCCTCGGCTGGCTGCGTAGTCGCGTTTGGGAAAGTTCATCGCCAGCAAGTAGCCCTCAGGCTGGTAAGGTCGAACGCTTGGACCGCCCAGTTTTTCCACGAGCAGGCCAGACACTGCCAGGGCGATGTCGCGGACGCTTTCGGCGTCGACGCGAAACCGGCTTTGACGCGCCAGCAATCGGTTGTCTGGATCGCGCTCGTCAAGCCGGGCCGCGCTCAACGATGACTGTCGATAGGTGTGGCTGGTGACGATGGTCCGGATGAGGTGCTTGACGTCCCAAGCGCGCGCCTCTCGGGCCTTCCCGGTGGGTTCCATGAACTCGGCGGCCAGCCAATCGAGCAATTCTGGATGCGTTGGCCACTCGCCCTGGGAGCCCAAGTCGTCGAGCACCTTCGACAGGCCCGTTCCGAAGAACTGGCGCCAAAGGCGATTCACGTAGACCCGCGCCGTTAGAGGGTTCTCCCGCGAGACAATCCAGTTTGCAAAATCGAGGCGGGTAGCCTGGCGACCGCCGGTTTGCAATTGGCCGAGAAACGCTGGAACGGCGGGCGATACGAGGGGTCCCGAGTCGTCCATCCAGTTTCCCCGCGGCAACACGCGAGTATCTCTGGGCGCAACGGCTTCGGTAACCAAAACCATCGGGATCTCTGCTTCGAGCAACGAGCGTGCTGCTTTCGCTTTCTCCAGGCGGACCCACAGCGGCTGTAGCTCAGGCCCCGCCCACTGGAAGTGTTCCCGCAAAATCTTGCTCGCAGCTTCCGATCGGGCGCTCATGGCAGACTTGAGCGCTTCCAGCACGTTGCCGGGTAACCCATCGCGCACGACTCCCCGAGGAAGACGGCTCGCTTCGACCGGCAAGCCCAGGTCCAGGGCGGCATCGCCCAAGTCGGGCCACGCATGCAGTCCTGCCGAGACCGCAATACGGAATCGGCCCAGCGTTGCCCGGCGAAGAGGCGATTCATGCCGGAGCCGGACGATCATCACCGAGGCGTCCGTGGTGCGCACCGGTTCCTCGAAACGCAGGGCCAACATTGGACTCTTGCCCTCACCTGAGGAGACGCCCCAACCGGTCGCCGGATTTCCGTCGATTGCGAAGAGGGGAGCGTTCTCTGGCGCCTCGCCAGTTCCATTGCTGGCCGCCACCGCGAACCGTAGATTTCGGGCCGGCTGGCCCAACTCCGACAGCTCGGCTTCGACTTCGCTCAAGACAAAACGATCAGCTCCGCGTGCCAGCCGTACCGCCGGCAGGGACTCGTCTTGAACGGCCTGCACTCCCAGCGCGGTCCAGGCCCCAGCTCCCGGCTTGAACTGGACGGTGTAGACTTCCCGGTCCGGATTGGCACCACTCGCCACAACGAGGCCGTTCCCAGGCAAGCGTCGCGTTTCCAGGGAAGCGCTGGTGGCAACGAAGAAATTACCGTCCACCATCTCGTCGTTGTAAAGGGCAAGCTTTGCGGCTTGGGCGATCGCTGCGAGCGGCCGCTGATAACGCCACTTCAGGCGTCCTGCCTCATAGTCAGCCAGCAGACGCTGCTCCCATTCTTTCTGCCGTGCCGCGAGATGGGTTGTTGCCTTTTCAAGTGCCTCGGCAGCGGCCGTCTCCGCCTCCTTCAATTCGGCCAGCCGCTTGGTTTGGGCTTCGGAAGGCAGGGCCAGTTTCGCAGCCCAGGCTTTAGGGCCGCTGCCCGGCAGGATTCCACCCTCCTTGACATCCGCAAAGAAAGCCTTCATGGCGTAAAAATCCTTGGCGGTGACGGGATCGAATTTGTGGTCGTGGCATTCCGCGCAACCCATGGTAAGCCCAAGCCACATGCTTCCTGCAGTTCGCACCCGGTCGGCGCCGTACTTCGCCAGATACTCTTTGTCCTGGATGCCACCTTCTTCAGACGTGCGCAGCAACCGGTTGTAGGCAGTGGCGACTTTCTGTTCAATGCGCCCTCCCGGCATCAGATCCCCGGCCAGCTGCTCGCGCGTGAAGACGTCGAACGGCTTGTTCTCCAGGAAGGAGCGCAGCACGTAGTCGCGATACGGCCACACCGGCTGTGGGACGTCATTGTGGAAGCCGCGCGTGTCCGCATACCGCACCGCATCGAGCCAGGCGGCCGTCTGCTTTTCAGCGTAGCGGGGCGACGCCAACAGACGATCTACGACCTTCTCGAAAGCATCGGGGGAAGCGTCTTTCAGAAAGGCGCTGACCTCCGCTGGTGACGGTGGCAGCCCGGTCAAGTCCAGAGAAACCCGCCGAATCAGCGTTCGCCGATCTGCTTCCGCAGAAGGCTGAAGGCCTTCCCTCGCCAGGCGGGTCTGGATGAACGCATCGATGGCGTTTCGCACTGGCGCCGCCGGAGCTGAGAACGCTGGCGGTGTGGGGCGTCGCACCGGCTGAAAGCTCCAGTGTCCTTCGTAGCGGGCGCCTTCGCTCACCCACTGCCGTATTGTTTCTTTCTGAGCTTGCGCTAATACCTTATGCGCATACTCGGGCGGCATTACCTGGGCTGGGTCCATGGCGAAGACCCGGCGCACAATCTCGCTTTCTTCCGGCTTGCCAGGAACGATGGGTACTTGGCCCGAGTCGGTTCGCTTCAGCGCTTCCTCGCGAATGTCCAATCGCAGGTTCGCCATGCGCGCGTTTTTGTCTGGGCCGTGGCAGCGAAAGCACGTGTCGGACATGATGGGGCGGATGTCGCGGTTAAAGCTCACCGCCGCGCGCGCCAAACCGCCAGACAACCCAAGGCTCAGGGCGAACGCTAGTACGCGAATCGTGGTCATTGCACCTCGTCCTCGCGAGTCAGTGAAGCAACCGGATCCGGATGGCGCTGAACTTCGGCAGATCTGGACACTCAACCTCAAGCGCAGGGCGAGAGCGTTCTTCTCCCTGAGGCGCGAGGCCGAAGCCGCGTTGCCGCTGCTTTGGTCAATACCGGAAGTCATCGTTGCTTCGATCGTTCACAATCCTTGCTGCGATGTCATAGCCTAGCGATGTTCGAGGTTCGGCGCAAGGCCTCGAAGCCTGCCGATGCTGGGTGAATTTGAGATGGACCGTTCTGGACAGCCCTGCCAAGCATTGCATGCCGGGCCTGGATTCCCGCCCCGGCGTACTAGCCGCCGGGGTGAGGTTCTTCCGCTGGAATGACCGTAGATTTCTCTTTGTCCTGAACATCGCCCAAGGCGCGTTATGCGCGCGAAGGCAGGCATCCAGGCCGTCCTGGTCAAACTGACCTGCGAGCAGCTGCCTCTCGACTGGGCATAGAGGAGGAGAGGACTGGCGCCTTGGTTCATACTTGCGAGTGTTTGGTGCTCTTTCGCCGGGCCGTCGCAACTCCGGCTGGGCGATACGTACCGAAAGGTAGTGGAAGGTTCCCCGCCGAGGCCACATGCTTCGTAACTGCTTATCCGGTGAAGTAAAGGTAAGCCAGCAAGATGAGGCCAAGAACTATGCAGGACCCCATGACGTCCCCACGGTTCCAGCTCTGCCGCGACTCGCGACGGTGTTCGTCGGTGACGGTGGCATAGGTCAACCCCACTAACTGTCGCTCTGCCGGGGCTGATGTCAGGCGGCTCACGCCAATCATCACAGCGACCGAGACCAGGAAGATTAGCAGGCTGTAGTACTGGAAATAGATGTTGTTCACAATCCAAAGAAACGACCCTGCCGGGTAGCCGCGTTCGAAGCCCGCCAGTTTCAAGCTGACGGGAGTATCGACCGCCAGGCGAAACGCGCCGAGCGTGAATCCCGCGACCAGCGCTGCCAGGCAACCTTTGCCGTTGAGCCGTTTCATGAAGACGCCAAAAAAGAACACCACAAAGATGGGTGGCGCCAGGTAGCCCTGAACACCCTGAAGGTAATCGTAGAGGCCTTTGGCGCCGCGAATCACCGGGATCCAGAAGAGCCCGATCAGAATCATGACCAACGTAGCGATACGCCCCACCCAAACCAGATGATGCTGAGACGCCGACGGCTTGAGCTTCCGGTAGAAGTCGATGGTGAAGAGTGTTGAACAGGCGTTGAAAGCCCCTGCCAGCGAGCTCATCAGTGCCGCGAGCAACCCAGCGACCACAAGGCCGCGCAAGCCGGACGGCATGAGATACTTCACCATGAGAGCAAAGGCTGCCTGGGCGTGGCCGGAGACGGCTTTGCCGCTGGCGTCGATCATCGGGGCGAACTCCGGCACCTTGCCCGTCTTCGCCAACGCCAGCCAAATCATGCCGGGAATAATGAAGATGAACACGGGCAGCAACTTCAGAACTGCAGCGAAGATGCTACCCCGCCGCGCCTCTTTCTCGCTGGGTGCGCCCGGCGCGCGCTGCACGATGTACTGGTCCGTACACCAGTACCACAAGCCGATGATGGGCGCGCAAAACAGCATGCCCAGCCACGGATAGTTGCCGTTGAAGTACCAAGCGGTCCGGCCTGATTCCTTGACCGGAGCCCATGTGCCCTCCATCCCTGCGGGGATGAGGGGCTTCCAAAGGTTAAACAGATCGGAATCGAGAGCCGCTCGCAGCGGGTGTGGCTTTCATACTGGACATTTTTCGGGAGCCGGGGGCGATCAGAATAGGCGCATAGCGCTCGCAGGCCGCACTGGCAGCGTTTTCCCGTCGAACGGTTGTCGCACGAGTTAAACCTCAGTCTGAGATTTGCTTTCAAAATGGCCCATTTCCCCAGCGTGTTTTACGGGGTATTTGGCCATTTGTCCAGTATGGAAGCCACACCCCTCGCAGCTCGCTCCACCCGCCCAACCGGTGCAAGCCAAAGGCCGCCAGAAGGAAGGATCCCAGGATCAGAATCATGGTTTGCAGCGCCTCGGTGTAAGCCACGGCCCGCATGCCACCCAGGGCTGTGTACAAACCCGTTAGCACGACGACCAGAACGGAGCCAATCCAGAAACTGTCGAGCGTTGCCTCTCCCAATTTCAGTTGCACGTCGGGCAGCAATGTCCCGAAGACCACACCGCCGGCGAAGATCCCCACGGCAATCTTGGTGAGCACGTAGGCGACGAGAGAAATCAGGGAGAGGACCCAGCGCGCCGATGGAGAGAACCGCCGTTCCAAAAACTCCGGCATCGTGAAGACCTTTGAGCGGATGTAAAAGGGAAGCAACACCCAACCCAGCACGAACAAACACCAGGCGTGCAGCTCGTAATGAGCCAGCGCCACGCCGCTGGTCGCTCCTGCACCGGCAAGGCCGACCAGATGCTCTGAACCAATATTCGACGCAAAGATCGAGGCGCCCACCACAAACCACCCCAAGTTCCGGCCTGCCAGGAAATAATCGTCGGCCGTATCCTGACCCTTGCGGATTACCCACCATGCCAGTAGCAAGAGCGACCCGAAGTAACCGATGATGACAATCCAGTCCAGTGAAGTCATCCTGTCCTCGCATTTTGGGTGATGCTGGATGTCGGTCGAACCATGCGACTGGAATGAAAGCAGGCTGCGAGATCGAGCTCTCGGCGATTCCGCATCCTGCTCAGCGGGATGTGAGGGGCTTGCGCCGGACGGGAGTGTAGCATGAGTCGCGGCTGGCAGAGTGCCACATCTCGAACACTGGAGATACAGCTGGTGGCGGGCCATTGGCCGACCGCAGTGGGCGATGAAGGGGCCTGGGCTCGCGAGATTGCCCTGCGATGCAGCTTGCTTCCCTTTTCCGGCCTCTTCTATACTTCAGCCGTCTCATGCGCCCTTGGACTTGAAGCGTGTCTGAGAACCTACTGGGCCAACGCGGGCACTGAAGCCTACGTCCGATATCCTGGCCCGTCATTCCCGCGAAGGTGGGAATCCAGCTGAACTGCCAAGTTGGATTCCGGTTTGCGGTGCGCTTAGACAAATTTGACGCAGCGCTCCTGAAGACCTTTTGCCCGCTCTTGCCTGCCAGGCTTTTGGGGACACGCTCTTAGAGGAGTTTCCTATGGAGAAGGGTGAGTCCCACGCCGAGCTCAATCCATTCGATGAAATGGTGCAACGCTTCAACGTTGCTGCCGAGAAATTGAAGCTCGACGATGGGCTCTACCAGGTGCTGTTGACGCCCGACCGCGAGATCGGCGTGGCCATCCCAGTTCTCATGGACAACGGCTCTTTGAAAGTATTCAAGGGGTATCGCGTCCAACACAGCTTTGCGCGCGGTCCGGCCAAAGGCGGCATCCGATATGCGCCGGACGTAACCCTGGATGAGGTGAGGGCACTGGCAGCCTGGATGACCTGGAAATGTGCCGTCGTCAATCTGCCCTTCGGCGGCGCCAAGGGTGGCATTGTCTGCGATCCACAGAAGCTCTCGAACACCGAACTGGAGAAGATCACGCGGCGGTACACGGCGTCGCTCATCGACATTTTGGGTCCTGACCGGGACGTGCCAGCACCGGATATCAACACGGACGAGAAGGTGATGGCGTGGATCATGGATACCTACTCCATGCACGTCCGGCATACGGTTACGGCCGTGGTAACCGGGAAACCGCTGGACTTGGGAGGCTCCGTCGGCAGGCGCGAAGCCACCGGCCGTGGCTGCAAAGTCGTCTGCGAGCGTGCTCTGTCGCGGTTCGGGATGAAGCGGGAAAACACACGTGTCATCATTCAGGGCTTTGGCAACGTCGGGTCGATGGCGGCCAACATTCTGTACGGCGCCGGCTATAGCGTGATTGGCGTTTCAGACATTCACGGAGGCATCGTCAACACACTCGGCATCAACATCACGAAACTTATGGCGCACGTACGGGAAGCCAAGACCGTTGTCGGGTTCCCTGATGCAGAACCGATTTCGGGTGAGGATCTGCTGGTGCAACCGTGCGAGATTCTGCTTCCGGCAGCCACCGAAAATCAGATTACCCACGAGAATGCCGGGCGCATTCAGGCACGCATCATTTGCGAGGGCGCCAACGGTCCGACGACAGCCCAAGCAGATGCAATTCTCTTCGACAAGAAGGTCTTTATCATTCCCGACATCCTAGCGAATGCCGGTGGCGTCACGGTTTCTTACTTCGAGTGGGTTCAAGACCGCCAGGGTTACTTCTGGAATCTCAAAACGGTGAATGAACGGCTCGAAGAGATCATGGTGAACAGCTTCGACACGGTGGCCGCATACGCTGACCGGCACAACGTCAACATGCGCATTGCCGCCTATATGCTGGCCATCGACCGCGTTGCCTACACCATCCGGGAGCGCGGGATCTATGCCTGAAGCTTATTCAGAAACAGAAGAGGCTCGATGCTCGACCTGACCTTTATCCGCCAGAATCTCGACCTGATCCGCCAGAAAATGCAGGAGCGAGGCGCCACCGTAGGGCTCGACGAATTCGAGCAGCTCGACATCGAGCGTCGCAAGTTGATTGTCGAGACGGAGAACTTGAAGTACCTCCGCAACAAGGCAAACGATGAAATCACGCTCCTCAAGAAGCGGGAAGAAGACGCTTCGGCCAAGATCGCCGAGATGAAGGAGGTCTCTGCGCGCATCAAGACGCTGGACGAGCAGTTGAAGGCGTGCGACGAGAAGCTGCGGGCGTTGCAGTTGACGATTCCGAACCTCCCGCACGCTTCGGTCCCCACTGGTTCTGAGGCGTCGGCCAACGCCGAAATCCGGGTTGTTGGAAAGAAGCCTGAGCTCGATTTCGAACCGAAAGCCCACTGGGACATTGGACCGGCTTTAGGCATTCTGGACTTCGACCGGGCAGCCAAGATAGCCGGAGCCCGCTTCAGCCTCTATACGGGCCTCGGAGCGCGGCTAGAAAGAGCCCTCATCAATTTCATGCTGGACGTGCATACCCGAGAGCACCGATACGTCGAGGTGCTTCCTCCGCTCATGGTCAACTCAGCCAGCATGCAAGGCACGGGTCAGCTGCCGAAGTTTGGCTCAGACCTGTTCAAGGTGGAGAATACAGACTACTGGCTCATTCCCACTGCCGAAGTCCCGGTGACGAATGTCTACGCCGGTGAAATTCTGGAAGCTTCGCAACTTCCGATCTGCATGACCGCTTACACGCCCTGTTTCCGGAGCGAAGCAGGGGCTCATGGCAAGGATACGCGGGGTTTGATTCGGCAGCACCAGTTCAACAAAGTAGAACTCGTGAAGCTAACCCGGCCCGAGACGTCCTACGATGAGCTGGAGCAATTAACGAACGACGCGGAAGAAATCCTCAAGCGGCTGGAGTTGCCGTATCGGACGGTGACTCTTTGCACTGGGGACCTCGGCTTTTCTTCCGCCAAGACCTATGACCTGGAAGTTTGGCTGCCTGGACAGAACGCCTATCGCGAGATCTCGTCGTGCAGCAACTTCGAAGATTTCCAGGCACGCCGGGCGAACATTCGCTTTCGGCCGGCACCACAGGCCAAGGTTGAATTCGTGCATACGCTGAACGGTTCGGGCCTTGCGGTCGGCCGCACGTGGGTGGCGATTGTGGAGAACTACCAGCAAGCCGACGGCAGCGTCCTTGTTCCTCGTGCTCTCAGGCCGTACATGGATAACCTCGAGAAGATCACTCGACAATAGAGACGGGCCGGAGGCTTGGGTGTCTTTGCTCGTCCGTTTCACCTTTGCGAGTCGCTCGCGTGCAGAAGCGCCTCTCGCCAATGTTTCCGGACATCGATCCCCACGATCTTGAATTGATCATCACTTCTTTGTTGCGGAAGCCTAAGAGGGTGTTTAAAAATCCGATGATAGATTGGAAATCCGCTGGACAAGTGAGATTCGATGCATTAAAAGAACATGGGAACCCAGACCAACAGCGAGGTCTCCCCTGTCGACTCCGATTGAAACGCAGCGCAAGAGCTACCCCAGTGACCTCAACGAGGCTCAGTGGGGCTTGATTGAATCGATGATTCCTAAGCCGAAGCGCGTTGGGCGGCCCGTCTAATATCCGCGGCGGGAGATTGTTAATGCCATTGTTTACCTGTTGCGGACCGGCTGCTCGTGGCGACAATTGCCGCATGACCTGCCTCCCTGGTTGCTGGTCTATCTCTATTTTCGAGCCTGGCGCCGGGACGGCACCTGGGACCGGATCCATGACAGACTCCGCGGCGACCTGCGGGTGGCCGAGGGCAAGTCACGTCAACCCAGTGCCGGCATCC
>VFZK01000078.1 GCA_016871215.1 Acidimicrobiia bacterium
GCTGGATCGTGGAACGGACCTTTGCCTGGCTAGGCCGTTATCGCCGACTCAGCAAGGACTACGAGTATTTGCCCGAAACCAGTGAGGCTTTCATCAAGATCGCCATGATTCACCTGATGCTCCGCCGTCTGGCGCAGCATTCAGAGGGTTTTTAAACACCTTCTAAGGGGTGGAGACAGCCAAAGAGACTGTTTGGAGAAACAGCTCTCGACTTCCCAACCGGGCGGCGGCGATCAGCGCTGTCTGGCGGCTGATGGCAACGACTGGAAACGACACGCCTTCTTTCGATCCCATTTCCTGAAATCGCAAGTCCCTCAAGTCCAGCAACCCCCAGCGAGTGACCGTGGCTTCAGCCAGGTCGTCCCAAGCGACGAGCCTCTGGTCTTGAGAAACAACGGCGGTTTGGGCGTGCTTGCCCAACTTCTGGTTTGGATCGAGCAAACGGCGTGGGGAGAATGAAACCTCCCGAGTGGCGGAAGACGCATAGTAAAGCCCTGGCCTGTCTCCGCCTCCGGTGAACCAGACGATTCCGACCGGCCCTCTCACACTGACGGAAAGGGCGGGTCCTGCCACCGGGCAGGCATTCACTTCCCAGCCGTCCTGGCTCACGATCGTCTTAGAGAACGATTTCCCGCCATCTTGAGATACCGCCAGGACGATATCGCGAAACATCGGACCGGCCGGGGGCACGGTCCGGTAGGACAGGAACATTCTTCCCGCAGCGTCGATCTGCAGATCGGTTCGACAGCATTCGCACACGTCGCCAAGTATCCTGCGGTCAGGCGAAAAGGTCCGGCCTCCGTCCGTCGAAGTGCTCATCCAGATCTCGGCGCCGCGGTCTGCCGGCTGCATGTTGCGTTCATCGATCCAGGCAGCATAGATCCGGCCCTGTTTGTCTACACTGATCGATTGGAAGGCGTGCCCGGCGGGCGCTCTTGCCGCATCGGAATTGAGATCGATAGCGGGCGAGAACGTCTTGCCGCCGTCAGTGGAGCGGGCGAAACGGATGTTCCCTTTCCAGCGTTCCCGTTCGCTAGCCCAGGATACATAGACTTGGCCGCTCGGGCCCAAGGCAACCTTTGGGGGATTCTCGTTGCGGACGGTGGCGTCACCGGACCGGGTGTTTACCCTGACGGCAGCAGAAAAGCTCTTTCCATCTCGCGAGCGCTGCAGCATCACATTGCTGCTGCCGTCTCGCTGCTCAACATAGGCGAGATAGAAACCACCTCGAGGATCGGCAGCGACGAAAGGGTTGTAGCGGCCATCCTCCTTTGGCATGGTCCCGTGGCGATGCGCTTGGGCAACCGAAAATGGAACGCAACTCAACAGAATCAAGACGAGGCGAACGTGGTTCAACATGGAAGGCTTGCTCCTCGGAAGGGTTTTCTTGGCTGAGTGGTGACTGAGCAAAGTTAGGTCTGTCGCAGGGATTTCTCTCGTCATTGCGTTGAGCGCATTTGGAGCCCTTGCTCCAGCGCCGGCTACGCGTTCGCGTCATAAAGCTTTCGGTAGCCTGGCCGCTGATGAAGGCTCGAGGTTATGACCGACGCCCTGCGGTCTACCTCAGATCGAGACAAGTTTACTCCAGTTTCGACGGATTCCGAGGCAACCTCGTCGGCGAAACAGCCATGCCGTGCCGCCGGGCCATTCCTGGTTTCGCAGAGAAGTCAGCAAGTTCGACTGCGGTGAAGAGGACCTTTCAGCAAGAACCTAGCATGGAAGCCAGCCCACTACGGTTTCGGCAACGTCCTCGGCAGTGTCAGACGCGGCCTCGCCGGCATCCCCAGCGGCGTCACCCACGGCTTCGGCCACCTCGCCCGCTGTCTCCGCAAGCGTTTCTGCGGTGTCCTCGACAGCCTCTCCAGCCGACTCCATCGTCTCTCCAAACGCATCCACCCCTTGAGAGGCCATGACGGTTTTTTCAAGGCTAGTGCTGGCGTAGCGGGTTGGGACTCGGGCTGGCTTCCCAGCCCGCGTCCTAGCGGGGGCAGGTTTCTCGGCGAGAACGCCCGAGCTGCTGCGTGCGGGATGTCGAAAGCGCACCTGTGTTTACACGGCTTAGTACCCCCGCCGCTCCCGCGAAAGGTCGTCACCCCGGCGGATAGCAAGCCGGGGCGGGAGCCCGCGGTCTGTTGGGGGTGGGTAGTGCACCGAGGGAAGAACCTGGATTCCCGCTTGCGCGGGAATGACGAGGGATTTCCGCTTTCGGGGGAATGACGACGCTGGTTCACCCGCACTCAGAAGGTCAAACGCAAGGCGAGTTGCAGGCTGCGTGGATCGCTTACCGATGTCGTCTGGCCGAACGACGGCAATGGATGGGTGGGATAGGCCCCGGTGCCAAAGACTCCGTTGCGCGTAACACCGTTGACCCGATTCAGCAGGTTGAAGGCTTCGATGATTCCTTCCAGGTTGACGCTTTCGGTGAGGCGGAAGGCGCGGCTGACGCGGACATTCAGGCTGGAAAAATCGAAGCCCGTCCCGGCATTGCGACCGATGAAGCTGCCATTAGCCGTCGGTCGTGCATTGGTGCCTTGGATTGTGGCGGTTCCCGTCGTGATGTTAAACGGCAGCGCGGAATAGTGCTGTAACATTCCACTCAACTGAAATCCACGTCCGATGCGTTCGAAGAGATTACGCGCAGAACCTGCAGGCAATTGCACTGAACCGTTGAATACCAGGCGGTGGCGCTGGTCGTCATCAGAGCGCCCGTAGTCTTGCCAGATGTTGTAAGGGTTGATCGGAGAACTGAAGAAGAACTCGCCGACGTTGTTCAGCGACTTGGAATAGACATACGAGACACGGTAGCCTCCCCAGCGAACCGGACGCTGCACGAAGGCAACGTGCATGGCGTTGTAGTTGGAATCGGCCAGAGACGAATACTGGTTGTTGTTGGCATAGTTGGGATTGGGGCGGCAAGCATTGTTGTTGCCTGACGCCACACACGCCGGCACGTTCTGATTCACCGCGACGATCAAATGAAGTCCGCGCAGGTTCTGATAGCCGGCGCTCAACGTCGCGCGCTGGCCGAACTGTTGTTCGACTTCGAGGCTTGCCTGCTGGGAGTAGGCGTTCTGCATTTTCCGATCCACGGTGGTCAGATTGACCAGCGTCGTCGTTGGGATGGCCGCTGAGAGAATACTCGGGAAAGTGGGAGCACCGGCCTGCGACGGGGAAAGACCTACGTTGGTCTGGCTTAGCTTGGCCAGGTCGGTGCTGTTGCCGGCCGACAACAAGGCGTTGGCGAGAGCGCGCAGGGGAACACGATCGTAAAACAGTCCGAAGCTGCTCCGCACAACGGTGCGCCTCGACTCGAAAGGGGACCAGGCTAGGCCCACGCGCGGCGAAAGGTTGTTCCGATCGGTCGAGATGGTTTCCAGAAACTGCAGTTCGTACCGCAAGCCCGCATTCAGCGTCAGGCTGCGGCTGACCTTCCACTCATCCTGCGCGTAGAATCCAGCGTTCGGATTGCTCAGCGAAACAGCTTGATTGCCGAAAGTCTGCGTGAACCCCAGGTTGTTGTACGTGCCCAACAGAAAGCTGTTGAGCGAGGCAAACGCATAGCTGCCGCGAACGGACCGGGGAAAAGTAATTCTGGTGCTGTTGTAGAGCACACTCGCGCCGATCCGCAAAGCGTGCGCTCCCTGCTGGTGAGAGAAATTGTCTACGACTTCGAAGAGTTTGTTGACGCGCCCATGGGGAGAGCCCGATAGCGTCCCGAAGGAGGCGACGCCTGAGATGCTGACGGCAGGTCCGACCGGGTCGCTAGGTGGAGCCTTCAAGTCACTCGAGGCGAATTGCCCGCGTGTTTCGTTCACGGTTCTGGATGACAGCGTGACGATGTTGCTTGCCGCGATGGTCTGGTCCCGGTTGTCCAGGCCGGAGGAGGCTGTGGGCGCGCTCAAAGCGCCAGCCCCCCGCGAGTTTCTGGCCTCGACATCGTAGAGGCTGTAGCGAACGCTGAACTGGTCCCTTTCGCTGAACTCGTGATCGATCTTCCCCAGGAAATTCACATTGTGAACCGGGTTTGGGTAGAACCCCGTTGTAATGCGTGGGCCTGGATAGCCGACAGCTGCCAACCGGGTGTTGATCGTGTTGACGTTTGCCGGAGAGATGGTCACGAGTCCGGATTGGTTCAGCACACGCTGCTCGAAGTTCGAGAAGAAAAAGGTGCGATCGCGACGGATATGACCGCCCAAACTAGCGCCGAACTGCCCTTGCGTCAGAGGAAGCTTGATTCGAGCAAGCGGGTTGGCTGCGTTCAAGCGCCGATGACGCAAGAAGCCATAAAGGTTGCCGTGCATGGCATTGGTGCCACTCTTAGTGACCATGTTGATATAGCCGCCAAGAGCCCGCCCATACTCGGCCTGTCCCCCGGAAGTGACCACCTGGAACTCGTGGACCACATCCAGGCCGTAAAAGGTCCCGCTTAGCCCAGCCGCATCGTCATTCGCGGAAAGGCCGTCGACGATGAAACTGTTGGAGAAGTTGCGTTGGCTGCTGACAGAAATGCCCTGTCCAGGCACGGCCGACGTTTCGGGGAACAGCTGCGTGCTCGCGGTGTTGGTTGGAGAAACGCCCGGCACCAGGAGAGCGAGATCCAGGAAGTTACGCCCATTCAGCGGCAAGCTCTTCACTTCGGGTTGCGAGATAGTCCCGGCAACCTGGCTGCGGGCCGCCTCGAGCATCAGCAAGTCGTCGGTCACGGTCAGCGATGTCTCAGTCGCACCAATAGCTAGCGAAATGGGGAGCTCAAAGGCGGCTCCGACGGTCAATACCAGCCGGCGGGCACCCTCAGCAAAACCTGGGGCCCGGACTCTGATTTCGTAAGGTCCGATTCTCAGATAAGGAAAGCGAAAACGGCCCTCTACGTCCGTGGTCGTGTTTCTCACCAGGTTCGTTTCCCTGTGGCGCGCGATGACCTCGGCCCCTTGGACAACCTTGCCAGACGGATCGGTTACGCGGCCGCTCACGCTGGCGGAGTTGACCGTCTCCTGCGGAACGCCCACAGACGCCAGGCAAAGGAATACGCACAAAAAGCGGCTGGCAACTCTCGCAGCGGATGAATCCATTGACGAATCCTCTTTTGAAGTGTTTGGTCGAAATCTGTTGGTTCTGGTGATGATCTCACGCCACGTCGTAGGGGCTGGCGTCGGCTGCAAGCAAAGCCAGACCTGAACCATCTTCCCAGTCTGTGACGGCGGGGAAGATAGCGTCGAGCGCTTGCAAGGTGACTGGCCAGATTTGCCTGACGCACCCGCTGAGCACATTGTCTCAGACGCGCTTCCAGTTGGAAGACCGGCGAGAAAGCCTCGCCAACCCGATGGCGGGATGGTCCGTGCCTTCCGTTACGGCCTAAGACCAGGGCCCTACGAGCGGGTTTCGGTCCTCGTAGCGCTGGCCGTGGTTAGACGCCGAACTGGGTCGTTGACTGGTGGTCTCTGGGAGGATGAAAGACGGACGCGGACCGATCCAGCAGAGAAAGCCGGTTGTTGGGGGGGTGAAAGAGCGAGGAGTTCCCATCGAACCCGATCTGCTCCGACGGTTCAGGCACGAAGTCCTTGAATGAGAGGGGGGGTGCAACAGCAGACTCTGACCTTCCGCAACCAGCTTTGACGACGCAGGCAGCCTTAGGAATTCTCTGCGCCGGTTTCAGACCCTCACCAGACTCTCCCGATTCAGACTTGTGGCAGGAAGGCCTCGTTGGGGGTGGTGACTGGCACACCTTTGGACAACAGCATTTCGCTGCATGAAGAGGGCATCGAGTGCGCTCTGGGGAAGCGGCCCAGGCCGTGCTGAGTAGAAGGCCGAAGTCAGAGGCGCTGGAAGCGAACCCAATCAGTACGAAGACAGCGACAACTGTTCGCAAGATGCCGTGCATAAGGCTATGCTAAAGCCTGAGACTTTGAAGTCAAGTCGATTCTCGCATGATTCCCGCTCTTGCCATCGCGGGCGTGTGGAGGCAAGCGACTCGCCGTGGCCAGGTTCTTGGGCCAGGGGGCCGGCTCACTCAGCTCAGGATTCTCGATAGCCCAGCGTTTTGGGCGCGCCGGCCGCTGTTAAAATAACGAGGTACGCCCGGGCTTCCAGCAGGAGTCGAACCGTAGAGTGTTCTCAACAGAAAGGCCTGCAAGCCCCTGAAATCGAGTCTGTTGGGGCAGCGCTGGGCGGAGGAAAGCACGGGAGGTCCGGCCGCCTGGAATTTCCGGCGCTGGCTAGCGGATATAGACAAGTGCAAGGGCCGGGGCAGCCAAAGCAGCATTCGTGAGGGAGCAATGGAGAAAATACCGTCGTCCGAGATTACTCCTGAATCTGTTTACCTTTCGAGACGCCGATTCGTCGGCTCGCTCGGCGCACTGGCTGCGAGCGCGTTGCTGCCCTCAGGGCTCCGCGCGGCCGATCGCTTCGAAGAACTCCGCAAGGAGCTGACACCTCTGAAGTCGATTACGAGTTACAACAACTTCTACGAGTTCTCGACGCAGAAGGAGGCGGTTGCCGGTCTCTCACAGGGGTTTCGTACCTCCCCCTGGACCGTGAAAGTTAGCGGCCACGTTCGCAACCCAGCGACACTCGACATCGATGACCTCCGCAAGAAGTTCCCTCAAGAGGAGCGCATTTATCGCCTGCGGTGTGTCGAGGGATGGTCGATGGTGATTCCCTGGATGGGATTCCCTTTGGCCTCTCTGCTGAAAATCGTGGAACCCACCGAGAAGGCCAAGTTCGTCCGCTTTGAGACGTTGCTGGACACTAAGCAGATGCCAGGACAGGGGGCATCGTGGTACTCCTGGCCCTATGTCGAGGGGTTGCGTCTGGATGAAGCGATGAACGATCTAGCGATACTGGCAACAGGTCTGTACGGCAATCCTCTGCCGCCGCAGAATGGGGCTCCGATCCGATTGGTCGTGCCCTGGAAGTATGGCTTCAAAAGTATCAAGTCCATCGTGAAGATCGAGCTGGTGGGGTCGATGCCTATCTCTTTGTGGATGCGGGCCGCGCCGAATGAGTATGGGTTTTACGCGAACGTCAATCCGGCGGTCGACCACCCACGCTGGTCGCAGAGCAGCGAACGGCGGATTGGCGAATTCTTCCGGCGTAAGACGCTGCCCTTCAACGGCTATTCCGAACAGGTGGCTCACCTGTACGCCGGCATGGATCTGCGGAGAAACTACTGATGGTCTGGCTTAAGCGCGCAGGCCTTCCGATTCTGGCACACGCAGGGGCGCTGACGCCGCTGGCGCTGCTGATCTGGAATTTCTTCCACGACCAGCTGACGGCCAATCCGATCCAGTACATCACTTTCCGAACGGGCAAAACCGCCCTGGTGTTACTCGTTCTGGCCCTGGCCTGCACCCCACTCAACGTACTTTTCGGATTGAAGCAGGCCGTAGCCTTGCGCAAGCCGTTTGGCCTGTATGCCTTTCTATACGCCGCCCTTCATTTCGTGACTTTCGTCGGCCTCGACTATCAGTTCGATCCCGAGCTGCTCAAGGAAGCTATTTTCAAGAAGCGTTACGCGCTGGTTGGATTTGCCGCGTTCCTGGCGCTGCTCCCGTTGGCAGTTACTTCGACCCGGGGATGGATGAGGCGCCTGGGCAAGAATTGGAAGCGCCTGCACCGGCTGGTATATCTGGCAGCGTTGCTTGCGGTGGTGCATTTCGTCTGGTTGGTGAAGTCGGATGTCCGGGAGCCGCTGGCCTATGGAGCGGGCGTCATTGTGCTGCTGGCTTTGCGCCTCAAGTCAGTTCGGCGAGCAAGTGCGAAGCTGCGCGAGAAGCTTGTCGGCAAGCAGGGTGAATGCCGCCAAGTCGCAGTTCACGAAGACTTGCGCTGACCTGGCGATTGCCCGGCTAAGAGCAACCTGCCTGGCCTGGGCGGACGGAGCCTCGTGACTGCTGGGCCGGCGCAGAAGCGAGTGGCGAACGTGCTCTGGCAGTGAGGTGGACTATCGATCGGGAGGTTGCTGGCCTGCGATCTCGAGGCGATGCTGGCGCAGGGCTTCAAGGACGATCGACTTAAGGCCGGCGCCTCCCTGCTCGTCGAGGTAGCTGAGGAGCTGGCGGCGCATACGCGGATCCCAGAAATTCTTCAAATGATCGGCAGCACCTCGGGCGCCTTTGGAGGTGTCGGGTTCCGCTTCGAAGAACGACGCGATGTCGTTGGCCATCTTGACCAGCCGTTGAACGTCCATCGAGGAAGCCTCTCTAGGCTTCGATCGTCTCTCTTTCCTTGAGCAACGCCTGCTGCCGTGCGGTGAAGTCCCGGTGCTGCCGTTGCCACTCGGAATGCCTGGCAACCGGGCTCACTTCCACGGCCGTCACTTTGTACTCCGGACAGTTGGTCGCCCAGTCCGAGTTATCGGTCGTGATGACGTTGGTGCCTGAAACCGGGTGGTGGAACGTCGTGTAGACCACTCCTGGCTGGATGCGATCAGAGATCCGCGCCGTCAGAACGACATTTCCGGCCCGGCTGGCTACGGAGACCTTGGCGTCGTCCGCGATTCCGCGCTGTTCGGCGTCGTGCGCATGAATTTCGAGCACGTCCTCCTGATGCCACGCCACGTTGCCAGTGCGTCGCGTCTGCGCTCCGACGTTGTACTGTGAAAGAATTCTCCCGGTCGTCAGAATCAATGGGTACTTCCGGCTGGTGCGTTCCTCTGTCGCGACGTACTCGGTCATCGTGAACTTGCCTTTGCCTCGCACGAACTGGCCGACATGCATGGTGGGTGTGCCTTCCGGTGCGTTGTCGTTACACGGCCATTGAATGCTGCCGAGGCGATCCAGTTTCTCGAAGCTGACGCCCCGTAAGGTCGGCGTCAAGCGCGCGATCTCGTCCATGATTTCCGATGGGTGATCGTAGTGCATCGAATAACCCATGGCGTTGGCGATAGCCATTGTGATCTCCCAATCGGCCAGGCCGGCCATGGGCGGCATCACTTTGCGAACCCGTTGAATGCGGCGCTCTGCATTCGTGAAAGTTCCATCTTTCTCGAGGAACGTCGAGCCTGGCAGGAAAACGTGCGCAAACTTGGCTGTCTCGTTCAAGAAGAGGTCCTGGACAACGACACATTCCATCGCCCTCAGCGCCGATTCAACGTGCTGGGTGTTGGGATCGGACTGTGCGAAATCCTCGCCTTGGATGTAAATGGCTTTGAAACTTCCGTCCAGGGCAGCGTCGAACATGTTCGGGATTCGCAGACCCGGCTCGGGATTCAGCGTGACGTTCCACTCTTTTTCAAACAAACCACGAACGCCTGCGTCTGATATGTGCCGGTATCCGGAAAGCTCGTGAGGGAAGGAACCCATATCGCAGGCCCCCTGCACATTGTTCTGGCCGCGCAGCGGGTTGACGCCGACCCCTTCCCGCCCAAGATTGCCAGTAACCATGGCCAAATTCGCCATGCCGATGACCATGGTCGAGCCCTGGCTGTGCTCGGTCACCCCCAAGCCGTAATAGATCGCTGCATTGCCGCCGGTCGCATACAGCCGGGCCGCTTGGCGGATTTGGGCGGCCGGCACTCCAGTGACCTGCTCCACCTGCTCGGGGGCGTATGTCTGCTGGGAAACGAACGCCTTCCACTTCTGGTAGTCCGCGGGTTCGCAGCGTTCCAAGGCGAACGCTTCATTGGCGAGACCTTCGGTCACCACGACATGCGCGAGACTATTGATCAAAGCCACATTCGTGCCCGGCTGCAGTTGAAGATGGCAGGCGGCTTCGATGCCCGGCGGAGTGCGAACCAGGTCGATAGCGCGAGGGTCCACCACAATCAGCTTCGCCCCTTCACGTAAGCGCCGCTTCATTCTCGACGCGAACACCGGGTGCCCGTCCGTCGGACTGGCGCCAATGACGACAATGACGCCGGCCTTCTCGACCGAGTCAAAAGCCTGAGTGCCGGCCGAGGTGCCCAGGGTCGTCTTCAATCCGTAACCTGTCGGCGAGTGGCAAACCCGGGCGCAGGTGTCGACATTGTTGTTGCCGAAGGCGGCTCGCACCAGCTTCTGCACCAGGAATGTTTCTTCGTTGGTGCAGCGCGATGAAGTGATCGCTCCAATGGAGTCTGAGCCATGCCCAGCCTGAATCCGCTTAAACTCGCCGGCCACGTAACCAATGGCGTCGTTCCAGGAAACTTCCTTCCAAGGTTCGTCGATGCTCTTTCGCAGCATTGGCTTCAGGATTCGGTCCGGGTGCGTGGTGTAGCCGAAGGCGAACCGGCCTTTCACACACGAGTGGCCGTGATTGGCGTGGCCATCTTTGTTTGGCACCATGCGCACAACTTGGTCGCCTTTGACCTCTGCTTTGAACGAGCAGCCGACGCCGCAGTAGGCACACGTGGTCACGACAGCTCGATCGGGCTGCCCCATCTGATAGACCGAGTTTTCCATCAAGGTGGCGGTCGGGCACGCCTGAACGCAGGCTCCACAGGAGACGCATTCGGAATCCATGAAGCTTTCCCTCTGGCCGGGTGACACTTTGGACGCAAAGCCCCGGCCGTCGATCGTCAAGGCAAAGGTTCCCTGAACCTCCGCACAGGCCCGCACACACCGGCTGCAAACGATGCACTTGCTGGGATCAAACGTGAAGTAGGGATTCGATTCATCCTTGGGAACTTCCAAATGGTTGGCGCCGTCGTAACCGTAGCGCACCTCCCGAAGGCCCACGGCGCCCGCCATGTCTTGCAACTCGCAATGGCCGTTGGCTGGGCAGGTGAGGCAGTCCAGCGGGTGGTCGGAGATGTAGAGCTCCATGATGCCGCGTCGCAGGTCCGCCAACCGGGGAGTCTGGGTCCGCACCCTCATGCCCTCTTCGACGGGGGTCGTGCATGACGCTGGATAGCCGCGGCGCCCCTGAATCTCGACCAGGCAAAGCCGGCAAGACCCGAATGCCTCTAAGCTGTCGGTGGCGCACAGCTTCGGAATTCGCCGGCCAGCGGCCTGCGCGGCATACAGGATGGAGCTTCCGGCAGGAACGGTTACGGCGGAACCGTCGACCTGTAGCGTAACCATCGTGTCGGAGACTTTTCTGGGAGTACCGTAATCGATGTCGTCGATAGCGTGCATGCGGGCCTCGCGCGTATCCCTTCCCCCAAGGCAGCTCCTGCTGCATGAGGACGAGACTCAGACAGTTGGAGACTCAAGCTAGTGTAACTCTTCCGTTTCTTCGATTCCGAAATCCTTGGGAAAGTGCTTCAGAGCGCTCAGCACCGGATTCGGTATCAATCCTCCCAAGCCGCAAAGAGATCCACTGACCATGATATCGCACAGATCTCTCAAGAGGTGAAGGTTCCCCTTGCGGTTGCGGTTTCGCAGGATCTTATCGATCACTTCCACGCCACGCGTCGATCCGATCCGGCAGGGTGTGCATTTGCCGCAAGACTCCAGAGCGCAGAACTCCATCGCGAACCTTGCCATGCTCGCCATATCAACTGTGTCGTCGAACGCGACAATGCCACCGTGCCCCAACATGGCCTGGACGCCGCTTAGTGCTTCGTAGTCCAAGGGTGTGTCGAACAGCGCTTCCGGCAAGTAGGCTCCAAGCGGGCCACCGATCTGGACCGCGCGGATTGGCCTGCCTGTAAAGCTGCCTCCCCCGAAATCGTAGAGCAACTCGCTGAGGGTCAACCCGAAAGCCTTCTCTACCAAGCCGCCCCGCTTGACGTTTCCAGCCAACTGAAACGGCAGCGTGCCGCGCGACCGCCCGGTCCCGTAGTTCTTGTAGAAGGCTGCTCCCCTGTCGAAGATCAAGGGGACCGAAGCGAGGGTGATCACGTTGTTGATAATCGTTGGCTGGCCAAACAGCCCGGAAACTGCTGGAAGCGGCGGGCGGTAGCGAATTACGCCGCGCTTCCCCTCCAAGCTTTCCAACAAAGCCGTCTCTTCACCACAAATGTAGGACCCAGCTCCTCGGCGCACTTCCAGATGAAACGATTTTCCACTGCCCAAGACGTCGCCGCCCAAGTAACCCGCGGACTGGGCCTTCTCGATCGCCAGGTTGAGAACGCGATAAGCGTGCGGGTATTCCGAACGCAAGTAGATGTAGCCTTGGGTGGCGCCGATGGCGAGCCCAGCAATGACCATGCCCTCGATCAGCACGAAGGGATCACCTTCCATGATCATGCGATCGGAGAAAGTGCCGGAATCTCCTTCATCGGCATTGCAAACAATATACTTTTGCGGTGAGGGCGTGGCGTCGGCAGTCTTCCACTTGATGCCGGTGGGAAACGCTGCCCCGCCGCGACCGCGCAACCCCGAGTCCATCACTTCCTTGATGATTTGTTCCCCGCTCAACCCAAGGGCATTGCGCAGCCCACGGAATCCACCATGGGCGGCATAGTCCTCGAGCGAGGTCGGATCCGTGATTCCCACTCGGGCCAATGTCATCCGCTCTTGTTGCTTGAGGTAGGGAAGCTCTTCGATTGGCCCCAGACACAAGGCATGGCTCCCACCTCGTAGTACTCCAGCCTCGAACAGGCTGGGCACATCCGAAGCGGAAACAGGCCCGTAGGCAACTCGCCCGCTGGGCGTCGCAACTTCGAGCAAGGGCTCCAGCCAGTACAACCCGCGAGATCCAGTGCGGACCAGACGCAGCTCTTCACCGCGCTTGCGAGCTTCCGATTGAACCGCCCTGGCGACGCCTTCCGCGCCAAGCGAGAGCGCACCGGAATCCTGGGGAATGTAGAGCGTGTTCATTCAGACTTTCCCGCGACTTCCTGCAGGACCTCCTGAAAACGCTGCGGCGTCATCCGGCCATACACTTCTTTGCCGACAGCCATCGCCGGCGAGCAGGCGCAATTCCCCAGGCAATAGACGGGTTCCAGGCTGAAGGCAGCATCGGCAGTGGTCTCGTGAAAGTCGATCCCGAGGTGCGTCTTCGCAAACGCCGTTAGAACGGCGCTACCCATCGCCTGGCACGATTCCGCCTGGCAAATCCTGATCACGTGCCGCCCAGGTGGCTCCGACCGGAAATCGTGATAGAAGCTGACGACACCATGGACTTCCGCCCTTGTCAGGTTGAGCTCGCTCGCAACGATAGGAACGGCCTCCGAAGGGATGTGCCCAAGTTGTTCTTGGATTTCCTGGAGAATCGGCAACAAGGCGCCAGGCTTGTGCTTCAGAGCCTTGGCGATGCGAGCGATGGCTTCCCCACTTTCAATCGGCATAGCGAGATTCCGGGCATCCGAGGCGGCGAACCTTGGGCGGGCACGGCTCTTGGCGCGCAACCCTCCACGATAGCACCAGGGTTATCCACCTTGGCTTCGCGCGCCAGCGGTCACGCGAAACAACAGGGCCTTCAGATGACGTTCGGTAGGATAACACTAAGGGGCCAATGTTCCCAACAGCACCACCGAGCCGGAGCGGAGAGCCGCTGTCTGCCGAAGTCAACGAAGGTCTCTAAGGCCTCCACTTGCCGCCGGGCTACTCACAATCGCGCGAGCCGAATCAGTCGTGCGTGCCTCAGCAAGGGCTCGACCTCCACTCCCTCCTGAGACCCTGCTGAACGCAATGCGTCCGTTGACTTTGAGCCGGAAATCTGGGAAGCTCGCCTTGAAACGAGTGAGCAGGTTTTGGGTGTCGCTATTGCTGTTCTCAATCCGCACAATCTGGGTCGCACTGAGCTTGGCGTTGGTTTCAGGGCTGCAATCGGTAGCGGCAGGCCAGACGGCTCCTGAACGGGTGCTGCAGGCGCGTTATTCCGGCAACGTGATTCCGGCCGCCAGTGCCGGCGAATTGCAGATCGGATGGGCCGTAAAGGAAGGATTCAAGATCGCGAAAAACCCTGCACCCAGACTCCAGATCAAGCCACTTTCCCAGTTCGATGTCGCCGTCGGCAGCTTTGTCGAGGGTTCTGCGGGTGAAGATGCTGACTACTTCGGCAGCCTCAAGCCCTTGCTGCTGAAAATCGTACCCGTGAAAGCCCTCCAGAGAGGAAAGTATCGACTTGAGGCCAAGCTGACCTACTTTTATTGTTCCGAGCTGGAAAAGTACTGCAGCCGCTCGATTGAGACGCTGGCGATTCCGATCGAAGTGGCGAACAAGTAAAACGGGGATTCTGGATTGACAATGGCGTTGACGCGTTCGAAAACGGCGATGTATCTAGGACTCTGCTGCATGCTGCTCAGTGCGCTTTGTGTGGGCAGCCATGGAGCGGATCTGTCTGCTTTTGCCGATGACGAAGTCCTCAACCGGGCCGAACGGGCTTTTCGGACGCGTAACTTCCTGGCAGCGGAGAAGTACTATCGGGAGCTCGATCGGCGGCTCGCTTTGCAGATGTCGAGGCTCCCTGCTAATGACAAGCCTGAGCAGATCGAAATCGATGAAGAGCTCATTCTGGCGCCCTTTGGCTTGGGTCACAGCTTGATCTATCTTCACCGCTACCCGGAAGCCCTCGAAGCGCTGGAGAGAGGCTTGAAAACCTATCCTGACTGGGCCAACAGCCATCCGTCGCTCGTCTTCTTTCAGGATCCGCTCTTTACGGGTCCCGTGGTCAGCGACCTTGAGGAGCGCATGAAGGTCTCGCCAGATCCGGTCAACTGGCTGATTCACGGATACATTCAATTCTTCAGCGAGAATTTCCGGCAGGCGTCTCGCTCCTTCTCTCAGGCCCTCAGCGCGGACAAAGGCAGCTTCATGGCAGGTTACTTTTCGGGCCAGATCCCGATTGCACAAAGGCGAACGGAATCCGCCAAGCTTCAGCACTTCAAGGACCTTGACCCCGATAAGCTCCCGCCCGACGCGTTAATCGACTATGGATCATCCTTTTTCAAGAATGCCGATTACCAGACGGCTGCCAAGCTGTTCAAGAAAGCCATCGATCTCGATCAAAAGTTGCCGGTCGTGCATATTGCCTACGGTGATTCTTTGTTTGCCCTCGGCCGTTTCGACGAAGCGACCCAAGCGATTCTCACCGGTCTGGAGATTTACCCGAAGTATGCCGAGAATCCCATCAACCGCCGCGAGTTCTACAACAACCCTTCGGAGTTCGATCGCCAGCTGCGGGATCTGGAGAACTACGTCAACGCGCATCCCTCTAATCTGAACGCGCGGTTTCTCCTCGGCTACAACTACTTCTTCACCCAGGCGTATGAAAAAGCCGAAGAGCAGCTCAAAGCCGCTCTTTCCAGCCAGTCCCTGCAGTCTTCAGCCCAGTTCTTGAGCGGGTTGATCCAGCGATTCAATAGCCACAAACCTCGAAAATCCCTGTAACTCTTGCGGCAGGCGAGCCGGAGCTACCGCTTTTCTCCGGATAGACATCCGTTCGCGAGACAGTTGCGCTGATCGATCGTCAAATTGTCGTTGAGGAACCCTGCGGAGGCACTGTGCGAGGAATGGTGGGCGCTACAGGATTTGAACCTGTGACTTCCACCGTGTGAAGGTGGCACTCTACCGCTGAGTTAAACGCCCGCCGTGGTAGAATCAAGCGGACTTTTGTAGCACGCAGCACTCGCTTTGACAAGACGGAAAATCGACTCCACTGCCGTTTCGGCCCGCCAGAGATTCAGGCGGCGAAACCTCCAAGAGCCGCAGGGGCCGTTTTGCCACAGGTTCAGCCACAAGAGAAGATAGGCCTTTTGATCGAGGCTCTCGAGACCGTCATCAAAGGTAAGCGGGAAGCCGTCGAACACGCGTTGATCGCTCTGTTTGCCGGGGGCCACCTGCTCGTGGAGGATGTCCCTGGCGTGGGCAAGACGACGCTGGCTCATGCGCTAGCGTTGATCCTGGAGTGCCGTTTCCACCGGATCCAGTTCACCAGTGACTTGTTGCCGTCCGACATTGTTGGGATTTCTATTTATAACCAGCCCAGGCAGGCCTTCGAATTCAAGCCTGGTCCCATTTTCGCCAACGTCATACTGGCTGACGAAATCAACCGGACCACACCCAAGACGCAAAGCGCTCTGCTGGAAGCCATGA